>DAOTYM010000134.1:0-18612 GCA_034434775.1 Anaerolineae bacterium
TCATATTTGGACTGTTAAGGAGCTGTTGACGACTTTGCCTGTGCCAAAGGCTAACAACACTTCATAGGGAAACCACCTGCGCTTGCGCCGAGCCCATTCGTTGACGGCCTTGGCAAGGCAGGTGAAGGCCTTCCGTGCACACAGCCTCTGCGACGGTGAAGGGCTTGCTCCATATCCATCATAGGAGGTTTAAGTCCGTAGTCCGGAGTAGGTGGGCTGGAAGTGGGGAAAACTACCCCGAGGGGCGGAAGGAGCCCAAGATGTAGGGGCTGGGCCACCGCCTGCACCCAAGGGATAGGCGTCCCTCTGAAGAGGGGGGTGGGGATAGGTTGGGGAAAACCCTGCCCCCGAGAGGGGAGTCCCCGCCGGGCAAGGCCGTCCCCAAGATATAGGGGGTTCCCCTCTGCAAAGCCCCTAGGGATAGGAAAGGGAGGCTTCTAGAGGGCCCTGAGGGGAGGCCGAGGGGCTGGAGTTATCCCCAGAAATCCCCACTTATCCACAGTTACCGGGCGAGTTATCCACAATCGTTTGGGGAGGTGAGCGGAGTGAAGGTTCTGGAGGACCTCCTGGCGAGCCTGCCGGCCGAGGATGCGCCCCCGCGGGATGTCTGCATCGGCGCCTTCTGGACGGTCGTGTGGGGGCCCCAGGGCTGCGGCCTCGCCGCCACCCAGCGGGACGAGGAGGTTCCCCACGGAGAGCCCCTGGTGCGGTGGGCTGGCCACCTCTTGGACCACTCTGTGGGGGAACTGGCCACCCTGGTCCTTTCCGAGCGCCTCACCGAGGCCGCGTTGGGGATGGCGGCGGTCAACGCCCTGCTCCCTGTGGACCTGGCGCGCTGCACCGAGGAGAACGCAGCGGAGGTCATCGCCCGGCGGGGAGAAGGGCGGAACGTGGCCATCGTGGGGCACTTTCCCTTCGTGGAGAGGCTGCGCCCCATTGCGCGCTCCCTCGCCGTCCTGGAGTTGCGGCCCCGGCCGGGAGACCTGGAGGCTTCCCACGCCGCAGAGGTGCTGCCCCAGGCCGACGTGGTGGCCCTGACCGGGACCACCCTCCTGAACAGGACCTTTGAGGACCTGCGCCGCCTGTGGCGGCCCGAGGCCTTCGTCCTCATGCTGGGGCCCACGACACCCCTCTCGCCCGTCCTCTTTGACTACGGGGTGGACATGCTGGCCGGCGCAGTGGTGACGGACCCGCCGGTGGCGCTGCGCCACGCGGCGGAGGGGAGCATTTTCCGCCAGATGCGGGGAGTGCGGCTGGTGACGTGGAGCCGTGCGGGCGTTTCCTGAACCGCCCCTGCCCAGGCGGGGAGTGAGGCAAGGGCGCACGCCGGAAGGCGCGGCCCAGGGGACGGAAGCGGCTGGGAGCCGGCCTGCGTCCCCATTTGTCAAATCCGTTCGTCCATCGTATCATGGAGGACCCGTTGCGCAAGGAGGAAAAGGAGCATGGCGGGACTTCTGGAGTTTCCGAAGGACTTCGCGTGGGGGGCGGCCACGGCGGCCTACCAGATTGAGGGGGCGTGGGACGAGGACGGCAAGGGGCCATCCATCTGGGATGTCTTCTGCCGCGTGCCCGGGGCCATCCAGAACGGCGACACCGGCGACGTGGCTTGCGACCACTACCACCGCTGGCGGGAGGATGTGGCCCTGATGCGCGAACTGGGCCTGCGGGCCTACCGCTTCTCCATCTCGTGGCCGCGGGTCCTGCCGGAGGGGAAGGGGAAGGTCAACCGGCCGGGCCTGGACTTCTACGATCGCCTGGTGGACGCCCTCCTGGCCGCGGGCATCCAGCCCTTCATCACCCTCTACCACTGGGACCTGCCCCAGGCCCTCCAAGAAGAGGGCGGCTGGCCTGCCCGGGATACGGCCCGCCGCTTCGCCGATTACGCCGATGTGGTGTCCCGCCGCTTGGGGGACCGCGTCCACCACTGGATCACCCTGAACGAGCCCTGGGTGGCGGCCTACGCCGGCTACGGCAACGGCTACCACGCCCCGGGCATCCGCAACCCCCTCGCGGCCATCCAGGCCACGCACCACTTCCTCCTGGCCCACGGGCTTGCCGTCCCCATCCTGCGGGGGAACGGAGATGCAGCCACGCGCGTCGGCATCACCCTGAACCTGGCCCCCGTGCACCCGGCCTCCGACCGCTCTGCCGATGAGGACGCGGCACGCCGCTACGACGGCTTCCTGAACCGCTGGTTCCTGGACCCCCTGTTCCACGGCCGCTATCCCGAGGATATGCTGGACCTTCTGGGCGCCGCCCTCCCCGACGGGTACCAGGGGGATATGGAGACCATTGCCGCCCCGGTGGACTTCCTCGGCGTCAACAACTACACCCGCACCGTGGTCGCCGACGACCCGGAGAGCCCGGTGGTGGAGACGCGGGAGGTCAAGCCCCACGGCCGGCCCTACACGGAGATGGGGTGGGAGGTCTACCCGGAGGGGCTGTACGAGATCCTGACGCGGGTGCACCGGGACTACGCCCCGCCCTCCCTTTACGTCACGGAGAACGGGGCGGCCTTCGCCGACCAGGTGAGCGCGGATGGCCGCGTCCACGACCCCCAGCGGGTGGACTACCTGCGGGAGTACATCGCCCAGGCCCACCGCGCGGTGGAGGAGGGCGTGCCCCTGAAAGGCTACTTCGTCTGGACCCTCCTGGACAACTTTGAGTGGGCCTATGGCTACAGCAAGCGCTTCGGCATCGTCTACGTGGACTTCGCCACCCAGGAGCGGATCATCAAGGATAGCGGCTACTGGTACCGCGAGGTCATCGCCGAGAACGGGGTGAGGTAGGCCGCCCTCAGTGGCCCGTGGAGCGCAAGCGTAGGGAGTCGGGGGGCACAGCGCCGCTGTGCCCCTTGCCACTTCTCTGGAATTGCCCTTTCCCAGGGTTTGCGGTATACTCCAATGGAGACCTTTGTTGCACGCGAGCATGGGCAAATGCCCGCGTGCTTGGGGAGAGCGTGCCATGACCCCTATGCGACGTCGGGAGTTCCTGCGCTGGCTGGCCGCGGTCGGCGGGCTCGCGGCCGGGGGCGGCCTTCTGGCCGCGTGTGCCCCGCCCGCGCCTCCTGCCCCCACGCCCACGGAGGCCGCACTGGGCGTGCCCACCGTGCTCCGGGCCACCCCTGCGGCGCAGGCGGCCACCGCAACGCCTGCCGCCCCGCCCCCCGCGCGAGCGCCCCAGCCCTCTCCCACGGACACGGTGCCCGCGCCCACCCCCACGCCCCGGTCCGCGCCGGACCTGGTGGTGGCCCGGGGTGGCGAGCCAGAGGACCTGGTGCGCCGGGCCCTGGCCGCACTGAGGGGCATGGAGCGGTTCGTGCGGCCGGGCGATGACGTCATCATCAAGCCCAACATCTGCGTGGCTTACCACACCTACGAGTACGCCGCCACCACCAACCCGTGGGTGGTGGCAGCCCTGGTGCGCCTGGCCCTGGAGGCCGGGGCGCGCCGCGTGCGGGTGATGGACTACCCCTTCGGCGGGAGCCCCGAAGAGGCCTACGTCCGCAGCGGCATCCAGGAGCAGGTCCAGGCGGCTGGCGGCCAGATGGAACTGATGGCCCCCTTCAAGTTCGCCGAAGTGCCCATCCCTCAGGGGCAGGACCTGAAGAAGTGGACCGTGTACCAGGAGGCCCTGAAGGCCGACGTGCTGATTGACGTGCCCATCGCCAAGCACCACAGCCTGGCCCGCCTGACCCTGGGCATGAAGAACCTCATGGGCCTCATCCAGAACCGCAGCGCCATGCACCGCAACCTGGGGCAGCGCCTGGCGGACCTGGCCAGCCTCTTCCGGCCGGCCCTGACGGTGGTGGACGCCGTGCGCATCCTGGTGGACAACGGCCCCACCGGCGGCCGCCTGGAGGACGTGCGGAAACTGGATACGGTCATTGCCAGCCCGGACCTCGTGGCGGCCGATGCCTACGCGGCGACCCTCTTCGGCCTGCGCCCGGACGACCTGGAGTTCATCCGCGCCGGCGCGGCCATGGGCCTGGGCCGAAGCGACCTCCGCAGCCTGCGCATAGAGGAGATCTCCGTGGGCGGCTGAGGGGCGGGGAAACACAGAGGACACGGAGCACAGAGAGAGAGGCCCGAAGGGTGCAAATGTAGAAAATTCTCTGTGCCCTCTGTGTTAAGCCATTAGGGAAGTGTGAGATGCGGCTTGCGTTGCGGTGGTCCCCTCGGCGCTGGACGGCCCTGCGCAGGGCCATCCAGTACCTGGCGTTGTTTGCCTTCCTCGTCCTCTTCGTCTGGTCGCGGCGGGGTGGGTGGCCGGCGGCCCTCGTCAACGTGCCCATGCGGCTGGACCCCCTGGCCATGCTGGCCCACGCCCTGGCCAGCCGGACCCTCCTGGCCGGGTCCGCGCTGGCCCTGCTGACGGTTGCCCTGGCCCTGGCCTTCGGGCGGGCCTGGTGCGGCTGGCTCTGCCCCCTGGGGACGCTCCTAGACCTCCTCCCCCTCCGCCGGGGGCAGGCCCGTCGCCCCCCTGAGGCCTGGCGCGGCGCCAAGTACGCCCTGCTCCTGACGGTCCTGTGGGCGGCTCTCCTGGGCAACCTGACCCTGATGGTCCTGGACCCCCTGACCCTCCTCTTCAGGAGCCTTTCGGCGGCGGTCTGGCCGGCGGTGGACCAGGTCGTGACCGGCGTGGAGAGGGTGCTCTACCAGGTCTCCTTCCTCCAAGGCCCCCTTTCAGCCTTTGACGGGTGGGTGCGCCCGAAGGTCCTGCCGCCGGAGCCTGCCTTCTACCGGTTGGCCTGGCTCTACGGCGCGGTCCTCCTGGGCGTCGTGGCCCTGAACTGGCTTGCGCCGCGGTTCTGGTGCCGGGTCCTGTGCCCCTTGGGGGCCCTCCTGGGCCTGCTGGCCAGGGTGGGCCTGGTGCGGCGGGAGGTAAACGACCGCTGCATCCAGTGCGATGCCTGCGCCCGCGCCTGCCCCACGGGGACCATCCAGGGGGAGAAGGGCTACGCCAGCGACCCGGCCGAGTGCACCCTCTGCCTGGAGTGCCTGGCCGCCTGCCCGGTGGAGGCCATCGCCTTCCCGGCCCGCCTGGGTCTGGCGGCTGCCCAGCCGTACGACCCCGGCCGGCGGCAGGTGCTGGGGGCGCTGGCGGTGGCTGCGGCAGGGGTGGGCCTCTTCCAGAGCGACCTGGCGGCCCGGCGGGACCACCCCCGCCTCATCCGGCCGCCGGGGGCGCGGGAGAACAACCTCTTGGCCAAGTGCATCCGCTGCGGGGAATGCAGCCGCGCCTGCCCCACGGGGGCCATCCAGCCGGCCCTGGCGGAGGCTGGCCTGGAGGGGTTGTGGACGCCGGTGCTGGTGCCGCGCCTCGGGTACTGCGACTACTCCTGCCACGCCTGCGGGCAGGTCTGCCCGGTGGGGGCCATCCCGCCCCTGAGCCTGGAGGCCAAGCGGCAGCAAGCCATCGGCCTCGCGTACATTGACACCAGCCGTTGCATCCCCTGGGCCGACGGCCAGCCCTGCATCGTCTGCGAGGAGATGTGCCCCGTGCCGGAGAAGGCCATCTGGCTGGAGGAGGTGGAGGCGCGGGACGCAGCAGGGGAAGTGGTGCGGGTCCAGCGGCCCCACGTGGACCGCAGCCGCTGCATCGGCTGCGGCATCTGCGAGTACAAGTGCCCGGTGAACGGAGAAGCGGCCATCCGGGTCTACGTGCCGGGCGCAGAGGTCCCCTTCTGAGCGGTGCCCTTCTCCCGCAGCGCTTGCTCCTGCAGGACGAACTTCTGGGGTTTGCCCAGGGCGGAGCGGGGGAAGTCCTCCACGAACCGCACCTGGTCGGGGATTTTGTAGGCCTCCAGGGCCTCCCGGCAGTAGGCGATGACCTCCCGTTCCGTGAGGTTTGCGCCTGGCTCCCGGATGACGAAGGCCCAGACCTCCTCCCGGCCCAGTTCGCCCGGCACGCCCACCACTGCCGCCTCCCGGATGGCCGGGTGGGTGGCCAGGTAGGCTTCAATCTCTGCCGGGTAGACGTTCTGTCCGGCCCGCAGGATGAGGTCCTTCTTGCGCCCCACGATGCGGATGTACCCCCGCTCGTCCATGGTGGCCAGGTCCCCGGTGTGGTACCACCCCTCTGCGTCCACCACCTGGGCCGTCTGGTCCGGGGCGTTGAGGTAGCCGGCCATCAGGCCTTCGCTGCGGCAGACCAGTTCGCCCACCTGCCCTGGGGGCAGGGGCCGGCCCTCGTCGTCCACGATGCGGACCTCTATGCCCGGCATGGGGCGGCCCACCGTCTCCACCTGGGCCTCGTCGGGGTCGTCCAGTTCCGTCGCCGCAATCCCCCCGGCCAGTTCCGTGGTGCCGAAGCCGATGTGCATCGCGCAGCCGAAGCGCTCCCGCACCTGCCGCGCCAGTTCCGGCGGGCAGGGGGCGGAGCCCGTCCCGCAGATGAGCAGGGACGAGACGTCGTACCGGTCCAGGTCCTCCATGCGCAGGAGGACGGCCAACGCCGTGGGCACGGCGACGAAGACGGTCACCTTCTCGTCCTGGATGGCCTGGAGCGTCTCCCGGGGGTCAAAGCGGCGCTGCCAGACCAGGGCGTCGCCCATGAGGAGGGCCTGCAGCATGACCTCCAGGCCGGCGATGGCGAAGGGGCCGATGCTGGTGAGGAAGACCTGCGGCCGGCCGGCGGCCCGCAGGAGGCGCTCCCCGTAGCGGGCCAGGGCCTTGGCCATGCGGGGGATGGTCTTGGGGGAGGGACGGTGGAGCCAGGCCTGCCGCAGGCGCAGGCTGGCCACCACCGGAGCGATGAGGCTGCGGTGGGTGTGCAGCGTCCCCTTGGGCATCCCCGTGGTGCCGGAGGTGTAGAGGATGCACAGGAGGTCCGTGGGAGCCACATCCACCTGCGGCGGCTCGCCGGGCCTTGCCCACAGGGCTTCCACGTCGGGGCCGGTCCACAGGATGCCGTCCGGGAGGGCCCCTGCCGCCTCGGGCCCTTCCAGGAACTCCAGGCTGTCCCGGGGCAGGGCCTCCCGCTCGGCCACCAGGAGGCGCGGCTGGCAATCCCCCAGGATGTGGCGCAGGAGCCGAGGGCGGGACTGGGGGTTGAGGGGCACGATCACGCCCCCCAGACGGGCCAGGGCGAAGAAGAGGACCACGAAGGGGACGCCCGGCAGGAGGAGGGCTGCCACGCGGTCCCCCTTGCCGATGCCGCGGGCAGCCAGCGCGTGGGCCGCGGCCAGGACCCTGTCCCGCAGGGTCCCGTAGGTGAGGCGTTCCTCCCCGCAGACCAGGGCCAGGTGGCGCGGCCGCGAGGTCGCGACCTCGTCAAAGGCCTGGAACATGGTCATCTGGGTGTTGAGCATGGCTTCTCAACCTCCTGCGAGGGGCAGGGTGTAGATGCGGTAGGTCTTGTAGCGCTCGGCGCCCAGCCGCCCGGCCAGGTAGTTGACGATGGTGTTGAACTCGGAGGTCACGGAGCCATCCAGCCACTTGTACCCGCGCTCGTACACCGCCCGGATGACCTCCAGGTACAGGAGCGCGTCCAGGCCGCGGCGGCGGTAGGCCGGCAGGATGCCCATCAGTTTGAAAGTCACCACGTCAATGCGGCGGGCGTACCAGAGCATCTTGGCCCAGCCGAAGGGGAACAGGCGGCCGTTGAGGTGGATGAGGACGCGGTTGGGGTCTGGGATGGCGCCGGCGAACCCCACCGCCTCCCCGCCCACCTCGGCGAAGACGATGAGTTCCGGGTCCAGGAGGGGGCGCACGCTCCGGGCCAGGCGCTCAAAGTCCTCCCGGGGCACCGGCGCGTAGTAGTGCATCCCCTTGAGGGTCTCGGTGAAGAGGCGATGGGCCACGGCGATCTCCTCGTCCCAGCGGGAAAGGTCCACCTTGCGCAAGGTGACCTCCTCCCGGCGGCGGGCGGCCTCGGCCACCTCCAGGACCGAAGGGGGGAGATTCCGCATCTCCTCACCGATCTGCTCGCGGAAGGCCCGCCAGGCGTAGACGTCGTGGTGCTTCTGGAAGCCGTAGCGCTCCAGGAAGTCCTTGTAGTAGGGCGGGGTGTGGCCCGCCAGGATGACGGGCGGGCAGTCGGCCCCTTCAATGAGGACACCCGGGCGGTCGCTCTCGTTGAAGTTGTAGGGCCCCACCAGGTGCTCCATGCCCCGCGCTCTGGCCCACGTTCGGGCCGTATCCAGCAGGGCTTGGGCGGCCTCGTAGTCCTCCAGGACCTCAAAAAAGCCGAAGTTCGCTTCCTGCTCCCCGATCATCTGGACGCGGTAGGGGTCCACGTAGACGGCGATGGTCCCCACCACTTCCCGGCCGCGGCGGGCGAGGAACAGGTCCGCCTCTGCCCGCTGGAAGAAGGGGTTGTGTTCCGGGGAGATCTGCTTGAGGGCCTCGGAGATGAGGGGCGGGACCCAGTTGCGGTCGCCCCGGTAGACCTTCCAGGGGAACAGGACGAAGGCTTTGCGGTCCTTGGGCGTTGCGACCTTCTGGACTTCCACCGAGGTGCGCATGGTTGCCCTCCAGATGGCGTGGGGGAGAAGCCGCTGCCTCCATTGTACCACAACACGGGCGGCCGTCAATGGTTGCGAGATGGAGGCTAGGAGTTCGGCACAGCCCGTGGGGCGAGGCACGCGTCGCCTGGGCAGGCTTGGGGCCTGTCCCCTCCTTGCCAACCCGAGTTGCCCCTTGGCCTCGGCCTCTGTTATAATGGGCCTGTGACGGACGTCACAGCCCCTGCTGAGGGAAAGGCTCGTGGCCAACTCTCTAACCCGAGTGGACCTCCTGGTCCTGGGGATGCTCCTGGACCGCCCCATGCACGGCTATGAACTCCTCCAGACCCTCCGGGCGGAAGGGGTGGAGGAGTGGTTCCCCCTGAGCATCGCCGGCCTCTACTACTCTCTGGGCAAACTGCGGGACCGCGGCTTCGTCACCGAGACGCCCCAGCGCTCGGCCACTGGGGGCGTCAAGACCATCTACCGCGTGACGGAGGAAGGCCGGGCCGCCTTCTTCCAGGGGATGGAAGACCTGCTCGGCACGGAGGAAAAGGTCCACTTTGAGTACGATGTGGGCCTCTACTTCCTCAACCGCCTGCCGGTGGAGCGGGCCCTGGCGCTCCTGGAGCGGCGGAGGGCCTTCCTTTCCGCCCGGAGCCAGGAACTCTGTAGGACCCTCGCCGACGCGGGCAAGGCTCTCTCGCCCCTGCACCGGGCCATCCTGGACCACACCCTGCGCTTCCTGAGCATGGAGGGCCAATGGCTGGAGGACGTCATCCAGGGGGTCCGCGGGGGCGAATACCCGCCCTCCGAGGCGCTTGCCCCACGGCCAGGCCTGATGGTCCTCGCGGGTGACCTCTCCCAGTTCCACCTGCCCGACCTCATCCGCCTCATCGCTGCGGGCAAGCACACTGGCCGGCTGACCATCGCCGACGGCTCCGAGGCCCGCAGCATCGGCTTTGTGGAGGGGCATCCCCGCTGCGTCTGGGGCGAGCGGCAGGGGAAGCCTCTTGCCTCCCGCAGAGAGGCCCTGGAGGCGGTGTGCGACCTCTTCCGCTGGGGGGAGGGGACCTTCCAACTGGACCAGAGCGCTGCCTGTGACGAGGGGTGCGTCCCCCTGGACCTTTCGGCCGAGGACCTGATCCTCATGGGGTGCCGCTGGGTGGACAACTGGGGCACCATCCAGCGGCTGGTCCCTTCCGGGGAGGCGGTCTTTGAGCCCCGGCTCCCTCCGGAGGTGTGGGACCGCTTCGCCCTGACCCCGGGGGAGAGGCAGCTCCTCGCCGCGCTGGACGGAGAACGGGACGTGGAGGCCCTGGCCCTGAGCCTGGGCTGGACCCTCTTTGAGACCAGCAAGGCCCTCTACGGCCTGGCCGCGGCCGGCCTGGTGGCCACGGCCGATGTGGACCGCCTGCGGCTACGCCGTGCCTTCCGCGAGGTCGCCGAACTCCTGTGCCGCAGCACTTTTGCCTGGCGCACCTCGCCCGACGACCGCACCTGCGAGGAGGAGGTGAACACCTGCATGGCCGGCACGCCCCTCCGCCTCCGGGAGGGCCACCTGGAGGACGAAACGCCCCCCGCCACCCCCACCGAGGAACTGGAGCGGCTGTACTGCGAGTTCGTGCGCACCCAACTTGCGGTGATCTCGCGGCGGTTCGGCCGGGAGAACGCCCAGAAGTCCTACCAGCAGGTCCTGGACCGCCTCTCGCCGGACCTGCGGGCTGTGGCTGCCCGCCACGGCTTGGATAGCCTCGCCATCCCCTAGTCCCCCACCCCCAGCAGTGCACGGGGAGGAGGTTCGGGGGTAGGGTCCCTCAAGCCTCCCGCAGCGCCTGCCAGACCTGCCGCAGGTTGGGGCGCTTGCCGTACATCAGGAGCCCCATGCGGAAGACCTTGGCCCCCACCCACAGCACCCCCGGCACGCTCAGGAGCAGGAGCGCGATGCTCCCCACGATGTCCACGGCAGGGACCGCCGTCAGGGGCAGGCGGACCATCATCATGGTGGGGGCCGTGAGGGGAAACCAGCAGAAGGCCCGCACGAGGGGCATGTTGGGGTTGGAGAACATGAAGCCGCTGAGCATGAGGGGCAGGGCCGCCATCATGGAGAAGATGCCCGCCAGTTGTTGGGACTCTTGCATGGTGGTCCCCAAGGCGCCCACGGAGCCCATCAGCACCGCGTAGACCAGGAAGCCCAGCACATAGTAGACCACCGCCAGGATGAAGACTTCCGGCCGGGCCATGAGGGGGATGACCACGCCCAGGAGCCCTGCCGCGCCTCCGCTGAGGGCCATGGCCGAGAGGATCCAGATCAGCACCTGCGTGAGCCCCACGGCTCCCAGGCCGATGACCTTCCCCGCCAGGAGCTGCGTCGCGTTCACCGAGGAGAGGACGATCTCAATGACGCGGCTCGTCTTCTCGTCCGCCACGCTCTGCAGGAGGTAGCCCGACGAGGTGAAGATGGTGACGATGAGGAGGAGGCTCAGGGCATAGGGGACCATGATGCTCAACATCGTGCTCAGCATGCCGCCCTGGCCAGCCCCCCCGCCTTCCACGCCGACGAAGACCAGGTTCATCGGCTCTGCGACGCGGGCGCGCAGGGCCGGGTCCACCCGGTCCCGCACGAGGTGGGCCACGAAGAAGGCCTGCACCCGCTGGGAATCCTCCAGGACCGCGGCGTCAAAGCCGCTCCCCTGGCTCACCACCTGCACCTCGCCCTTCTCCACATAGTCCGGAGGGAAGACGAGGAGCACGCTCACCTCCCCAGAGCGCACCGCGGCCCGCCCTTCCTCTTCGGTAGCATAGAGGCGGAAGCGGTCGGCGAACTCGGGCAGGATGGGGGTGAAGAAGCCGGTGTGGTCCACCACCCCGATGGCCTGCAACTGCGGGGCGAACTGGCGTTCCAGGAAGGCCCCGGCCTGGCCGCCGGCAAGGGCCGCCACCCCCAGCACCAGAAGCCCTATGAGGGGGATCAGGATGGTCATGAGCACAAACGCCGGCCGCCGGATGTTGACCAGGTATTCGTGGCGGGCGACGATCCAGATCTCACGCATGGGCCCCCTCCTTGACCACGGCGATGAAGATCTCTTCCAGGGGCATGGTGCCCACCTCAAAGGCTGTGAGGGGCACACCGCGCTCCACCAGGTGCCGCAGGACCTCCTGGGGCGTGCTGCGGTCCAGGGTGAGGACCCAATCCTCATCCTGGCGCTCCACGCGGGCCACCCCTGGCAGGTCCTCCAGGGCGGCCGGGCCCCGCAGGCGCACCGTCTGGGCCGCGTACTGCCGCTTGATCTCCGCCAGCGGGCCGTAGAGGACCGCCCGACCCCGGTTGATGAGGACGATGCGGTCGCAGAGGACCTCCACCAGGTTCATCTGGTGGGCGCTGAGGAGGATGGTCTTCCCCTCCGCCTGCAGGTCCCGGATCAGCCGCTTGAGGAGGTCCACGTTGACCGGGTCCAGGCCCTGGAACGGCTCGTCCAGGATGAGGAGTTCCGGGTCGTGGACGACGCTGGCCACGAACTGGAGTTTCTGCTGCATGCCGCGGCTCAGGTCCTTCACCTTGCGGGTGGCCCATTCCGCCAGGTCCACCCGCTCCAGCCACTTCTGCGCCTGCTCCCGCGCCCGGGAACGGTCCATGCCCTTCAGTTCGGCCAGGTACTCCAGCACCTCCAGGACCTTCAGGTCGCGGTACAAGCCTCGCTCCTCGGGGAGGTACCCCACGCGCGTCCGGGCTGCGCCCGGCGGACGGCCCAGGACCACGATGGTCCCCTCGTCCGGCTTGAAGATGTCCATGATGGCCCGGATGGTGGTGGTCTTGCCTGCGCCGTTGGGCCCCAGGAGGCCGAAGATCTCTCCCCGGCGCACCTCAAAGGTCAGGTCGTCCACCGCGGTGAAGCCATCGTACCGCTTGACCAGGTTGCGGACTTCCAACACTGTGTCGTCCATGGGGTTCCCCTCAGCCCACCTTTCCCTCGGGTGCGGCGCGCGGGGCTGTGCCCTGCCGCACCGGAGGCCATTATACCACACTCCCCAACCGCCCGCACCCCCTGCCTCGGGCCGGGCGCCCGCTTCGCCGCCTCCTGCACCGCGTCGTGGGCCCGGCCCTTGCACGGGAGGACCCCCAAGGCCTCCAACGCCGGGGAGACCGCCCCGTAACTCAGCCCCAGCAGGGCCAGTGGACAACCCGTGGCCTCCCCCAATTGCGCCTCTGGGGCCACCCTGCTACAATGGCGCGTACCGGCCAGCCGCCCTCGCACGTCTCTAGAGAGAGGTTTGCGGCGGTCCTCCCGGAACCCACTGAGAAGGGAAGGCGCGATGTCTTGGAGACAGTTCAGACGCTGGGTGTGGCTCCTCGCCCTCCTCGTCCTGCCCCTTTCGGCGGCGGCCGAGGGGAGCGAGGCAGGGCCCTTCATCCACGATGTACGGGTGAGCAACGTGCGGGACGTCTACGTCACGGTCTCCTGGGTGACCGACGGGTACGCCCACGGCGAGGTGCGCTACGGCACCACGCCGGCCCTGGGCCAGGTGGCCTCCGATGACCGGGGCGCGGCCTACATGGGGCGGACCCACTACGTGGGCCTCACCGGCCTCTCGCCCGCCACGCTGTACTACTTTGACGTGGTGAGCGATGGGGTGGTGGACGACAACGGCGGGGCCCACTACCAGGTGACCACGGGCCCGACCCTCTCGCCGCCCACCTCGGACGCGGTCTGGGGGCTGGTCTACCAGGAGGATGGGACGACGCCAGCGACGGGGGCCATCGTCTACATCCAGGTGCAGGACGCAAACGGCCAGGGGAGCCCAGGCCAGTCGGCCTACCTCTCCGCCCTGGTCTCCGACGCGGGATACTGGTTCGCCAACCTGGCCAACGCCCGCACGGCGGACCTGGGGGCGTACTTCGCCTACTCGCCCAGTGGCGACCGGGTCGTCCTGGAGGCCGAAGGCGGCCGGATGGGCCGGGCTGCCCTCACGGTGGACACCGGAGCCGACAGCCCCGCCTCCCCCCTGCGCCTGGTCCGGCCGCCGGCAGGCCCTCTCTCCCTGCCCCTGGTGACGAGCCAGTGGCGCTCCAGGTGAGGGTCACCGGGCAAGGGCCTGGCGCGCCGCCTCCACCTGGCGCAGGACGGCCTCGCGTGCGGTGCCGCCCTCGCTCCGACGGGCTTCCACGGAGGCCTCAAAGTCAAAGACCCCCTGCACGTCCTCGCCGAAGGCGGGGCTGATGGCCTGCATCTCCGCCAGGGGGACCTTCCGCAGCGGCACGCCCAGGTCTTCCGCCCGCGCCACCAGGCGGCCCACCAGGTGGTGGCTCTGGCGGAAGGGGACCCCCTTGCGCACGAGGTACTCCGCCAGGTCAGTGGCCAGGAGGTCGTCGGAGAGGGCAGCCCGCATCCGCTCCGGCTGGGGCTCCAAGGTGCGGATCACCCCCGCGGCCACCGGCAACGCAGCCAGGAGGGTATCCACCGTATCAAACAGGGGCTCCTTGTCCTCCTGGAGGTCGCGGTTGTAGCCCGCCGGCAGCCCCTTGAGGGCCACCAGGAAGCCCGTCAGGTTCCCCACCAGCCGGCCGGCCTTGCCCCGCAGGAGTTCCAGGCTGTCCGGGTTGCGCTTCTGGGGCATCAGGCTGGAGCCGGTGGTGTAGGCCTCGTGCAGGCGGACGAAGCCGAACGCCGGCGAGGCCCAGAGGATGAGGTCCTCGGCCAGGCGGCTGAGGTGCACGCCGAGCATCGCCCCCCAGGAGAGGAACTCGGCCACGAAATCCCGGTCCTGCACCGCATCCAGGGAGTTGGGGATGACCCCGGCGAAGCCCAGTTCCTGGGCCAGGGCGGCGCGGTCCACCCCCCAGGAGGACCCGGCCAGGGCCCCGGCCCCCAGGGGGCACCAGTTCACCCGCGCCCGGACTTCCCCCAGGCGCTCCCGGTCCCGCTGCCAGGCCCAGAAGTGCGCCAACATCCAGTGGCTGAAGCGGAGGGGCTGGGCGGGCTGCAGGTGGGTGTAGCCGGGGAGGATGCAGTCCAGATGGGCCTCGGCCTGCGCCAGGGCCGCCTCCTGAAGGGCCACCAGGTGGCCGGCGAGGCGGTCTATCTCCTCCCGGAGCCAGAGGCGGAGGTCTGTAGCCACCTGGTCGTTGCGGCTGCGGCCGGTGTGCAACTTGCCAGCCAGGGGCCCGATGAGTTCCCCCAGGCGGCGCTCCACAGCGGTGTGGATGTCCTCGTCGGTGGCCTGGAAGGCGAAGGTGCCCTCCTCAAACTCCCGGTGGATGGCGCGGAGGCCGGCTTCTATCTGGCGGCCTTCCTCCGGCGTCAGGACGCCGGCCCTGGCCAGGGCGTGGGCGTAGGCGATGCTCCCGGCGATGTCCGCCTTCCACAGGCGTTGGTCAAAGGAAAGGGAATCGGCGAACTGGCTCATCTCGGGGGCAGGGCCCCCTCGGTAGCGTCCTCCCCACAATCGGGCCATGAGGTCCTCCTCCCTGGACGGGGCGGTTCTAGTCCCGCTTGAAGGCTCCGTAGTCCGGCGCAGGGTACCGCTTGCCGGCCATGCCGTTCAGTTCCAGGAGGGCCCGCACCTTCAGCGGCAGGCCGAAGAGGTTGATGAAGCCCTGGGCTTCCTTCTGGTCGTAGACGTCGTCCTGGCCGAAGGTGGCGAAGTCCTCCCGGTACAGGCTGAAGGGCGAGCGCCGCCCGACCACGGTGCAACTCCCCTTGTACAGTTTGACGCGCACGTCCCCGGTGACCGTCTCCTGGGTCTTGGCGACGAAGGCCGAGAGGGCCTCCCGCAGGGGGGTGAACCACTGGCCGTAGTAGACCAGTTCGGCGAAGCGCTGGGCCACCAGGTCCTTGTAGTGGAGCGTGTCGCGGTCCAGGGTGAGGGTTTCCAGGGCCTGGTGGGCGATGTGCAGGATGGTCACGCCTGGCGTCTCGTAGACGCCCCGCGACTTCATCCCCACCAGGCGGTTCTCCACCAGGTCCACGCGCCCCACGCCGTGCAGGCCGCCCAGCCGGTTCAGGGTGGTGACCAGGTCCACGGGGCCCATGGGCTTGCCGTCCAGGGCCACGGGCACCCCTTTCTCAAAGGAGATCACCACGTAGGCCGGTTCGTCGGGGGCGTTGGCTGGCGAGCGGGTCAGGACGAAGACGTCCTCGGGCGGCTCCTTCCAGGGGTCTTCCAGGTCGCCTCCCTCGTGGCTCAGGTGCCACAGGTTGCGGTCCCGGCTGTAGATCTTCTTGGCCGTGGCTGCGACGGGGATGCCGTGGGCCTGGGCGTAGGCCAGGGCATCCTCCCGGGAGCGGATGTGCCACTCCCGCCAGGGGGCGATGACGGTCAGGTGGGGGTTGAAGGCCTTGTAGGTCAGTTCAAAGCGCACCTGGTCGTTCCCCTTGCCGGTGCAGCCGTGGGCCACGGCATCGGCCCCTTCCAGGTTGGCGATCTCCACCTGGCGCCGGGCGATGAGGGGCCGGGCGAAGGAGGTGCCCAGGAGGTACTGCCGTTCGTAGACCGCGCCCGCCTGGAGGGTGGGGAAGACGAACTCGGTGAGGAACTGCTCCCGCAGGTCCTCAATGTAGGCCTTGCTGGCGCCGCTGGCCAGGGCCTTGGCCTCCAACCCTTCCAGTTCCTCCTCCTGGCCGATGTCCGCCGTGAAGGTGATGACCTCGCAGCCGTAGTTCTCCTTGAGCCAGGGCACGATGATGGACGTGTCCAGCCCTCCGGAGTAGGCCAGCACCACCTTCTTCACTTGTTTCTTCGCCGCCATGATCCACCTCCTCTTTGCTGAAATTTAACGCGAAAAGCCGGCTCCCCTCTGGAGAGCCGGCCCTGGTCGCCTTTGGCCGCGGGGCGCAGAGAAGCCTATCCAGACGGGGAGTCTGGCTGCTCCTTCGCGCCTCGTCGGATGCGGAGAACCTGAAGCATCACGGACATGGACAATGCCTCAACCTGCCAAACGGTGGCTCCTACTTTAGCGCAAGTCGGCGGGATTGTCAAATGGAATGCGAAGTGGGCCAACGCCTGGGGGCCAAGTGGGCCAAATTCAAACCAGGGCTCAAGCAGGGCGTCGGCCCGTAGGGGCGATTCATGAATCGCCCCTACAGACCTCTCCCCTTGCCCCTCCGACACAGGGAGGGGAGCCTCCTTCTGCAAAGTTGGATGCGTGCGCCCCGTGCCCCTACTCCTTGAAGATCCAGGGGAGGAAGTGCCTGCGCACCGCCGGCGGCGTGGCCGTGGGGGTAGGGGTCTTGGTGGGCACGCGGCCGATGACCTCCAGGCTGTAGGTGTAGTCGCACCCTCCCGCGGTGGGGTTCTTCTGCCGGACCAGGATGAAGTAGTCGCCCGGGGACGTGCACGTCCACACCAGGCGGGAGGCCGGCGGGTTCCCCTCGTCATCGTCGTTGCTGGCGATGGGCGAGCGCCCGTCGGTATCCAGCAGGGTGATGAGGGTGTCGTTGGCGTGGGGCGGGTTCAGGGCGAAGGTGCGGATGGTGTAGGCGTACCCCGGCTCGGCGAAGAAGCGGGCATAGTCCACGTCCCCAGGCCGGTGGAAGTTCCTGGACTGGGCCCAGCCGTTGGGGAAGATCCAGCGGGCATCCCACGGCAGGTCGTCCGGCTCATAGGGGTCCACGCAGGGCGTGGGGGTGCGAGTCGGCGTCGGCGTCCAGGTGGCGGTCGGCGTGGCCGTGGGCGTGGCCGTCCTTGTCGGCGTGGGGGTCGGCGTCTTGGTAGGCAGAGGCGTCTCCGTCGGCGTGGCCGTGGCGCTGGGGGTGGCCGTCGGCGTGGGCGAAGGGGTGGCCGTCGGCGTGGCTGTGGCGGTGCCAGTGGCCGAGGGCGTCGGTGTCACCGTTGGCGTGGTGGTCGCCGTCGGGGTCGGCGTGATGGTCGGCGTGGCGCTGGCCGTGGGCGTCGGCGTGAAAGTGGCCGTCGGCGGTGGAGCCCAGGTGCCGGTCGGGGTAGGCGTGGGCGTCCGGGTGGCCGTGGCCGAAGGCGTGGGGGTGACGGTGGGCGTCCGGGTGGGCGTGGCTGTAGGCGTGGGGGTCCAGGTGCGGGTGGGTGTGGGCGACGCCGTGGCCGTGGGCGTCCAGGTGCGGGTGGCCGTCGCCGTTGGAGAGGGCGTCCTGGTGGCCGTGGATGTTGGCGTCCGGGTGGACGTGGCAGTGGGGGTGGGCGTCGCCGTGGGGGGCGCCTCCTGGCAAGGGACCGTGGTGGGGACGTGCCCCGGGTCAGAAGCGATCTCCAGCCGGTCCAGCCGGGCGTCCGGCTCCCGGGCCTTGAACCGCAAGGTGTGGGGGCCGGCTTCCAGGGCCAGAGGCCCCAGGTTGGACCAGGCCCAGTCCCACTGCCCATCCCTCTGCGGCAGGTCCCAGCGCACCCACTCGCCCCCGTCCACAGAGTACCAGAAGGAGTCGTTGTTCCAGGAAAGGCCCATCGCCCGGGCCCAGACCTGGTAGGTCTCCGCCCGGGGGACCTCAAAGGCCAGGGTCGCGTAGCCGTCTTCCCGCACGGGGCTCGCGATGTACCGGCAGGCCGAGGCCTCGTACGCGCTGCCGACGGCCATGGGGGCCTGCAGGACCAGGTCCTCGGCCTCGTAGACGAGGAGGACCGGCGCGCCGGGCGCCCAGCCAGTGGGCGTCGGGGTCCAGGTGGAGGTCGGGGTGGGCGTGTGCGTCGGGGTGGGGGTGTGCGTCGGCGTGCGGGTGACCGTGGGCGTGGGGGTCCAGGTGCGGGTGGCGGTGGGCGTCGGCGTGGCGGTAGGGGTCGCCGTGGGGCCCGAGGTGGCCGTGGGTGTGGGGGTCCGCGTGGGCGTCGCGGTGGGCGTGGGCCCCGGCGTCGGCGTGGCCCAGGAGGCCGAACCCGCGAGGAGCAGGTGGCCGTACGTGGCATCGCTGGAGTTGGTGCTCCTCCCCTCCCAGACGAGGTAACTATCCCAGGCCCCCCCGTCATCGTCGTCGTGCAGGCCCCAGGTGAAGCCCATCAATTTGTTGGATTGGAAGGCCCCGGCTCCGATCGCGCTGGCCGGGATGGCCCACTCCACCGTCCACCCGGTGGCATCCCGCCGGGAGGCAGCCACGGTCCCGGCGAAGGGGATGCCGAAGTCGGTCACGCGGCCATCGGGGTTGAAGGTGAACTGGTGGTCGTCCCCCAGGCTGGTCTTCTTGTGGTCGTGCAGGCCGTCCAGGCCC
>DAOTYM010000135.1:0-2327 GCA_034434775.1 Anaerolineae bacterium
AAACCGGCCTTACGCCCTTATAATGCCCCCAGCCGCTGGAAAGCGGCGCAGCAAGGCCGACCTTCCCCGCAGGAGGGCGCATGCCGATCCCCGAACATCGGACCTGGACCGTGGAGGACTTCCGCCGGGCGCTCCAGGCCCCCCTCCCCGGCCTGGGGGCGCAACTCCGCATGGCGCCGCGGCCTCGCCCCACGCGCCCCTGGCCCCCAGGGCACTCGCCCCGGCGCGCCGGCGTCCTGCTCCTCCTCTACCCCCACAGCGGGGAATGGTGGTTCCCCCTGACCCTGCGCACGGAGGGCCTGGCCACCCACCAGGGCCAGGTCTCTCTCCCGGGCGGGGCCTGGGAGCCGGGCGACCCCAACCTCCAGCACACCGCCCTGCGGGAGACGGAAGAGGAACTGGGCATCCCCTCGGAGGGGCTGCAGGTCCTGGGCAAACTGACTCCCCTCTACATCCCGCCCAGCGACTTCTGCATCCACCCCTTCGTCGCTGTGGCGGACGCCCCACCCCTCTTCCACCCCGACCCCACGGAGGTGGCCCAGGTCATTGAGACGCCCCTCCAGGCCCTCCTGGACCCCCAGGCGCGGCGCTGGGAAGAGCGGCCAGTGCGCGGCGTCCTGACCCGCATCCCCTACTTCGCCATCGGGGAACACAAGGTCTGGGGGGCCACGGCCATGGTCCTGGCGGAGTTCGCTGCCTGCCTGGAACGGCTCACGTAAGGACGCCCAAGCCACCGACGCCTGGTAGGGGCGCTCCGCGAGCTGCCCCACCACCGCCCTGACCGCGGCCCATCGGGGAAGGTCCCTTGAGGGTCCCACCCTGGGCTCAGGGCACCCGCAGCACCGCTCCCTGCGCCGCCGAGGTCACCAATGCCGCGTAGCGGGCCAGGTACCCCGTCGTCACCTTGGGCGGGATGGGCCGCCAGCGCGCCCGCCGCTCCGCCAGCACCTCCTCGGAGACCAGGAGGTCCAACCTCCGCGCCGGGATGTCAATGCGGATGCGGTCGCCATCCTCCACCAGGCCGATGGGCCCGCCGGCCATGGCCTCCGGCGAGATGTGCCCGACCGCCGCGCCCCGCGTCGCCCCGGAGAAGCGGCCGTCGGTCAAGAGGGCCACGCGGCCATCCAGGCCCATCCCCGCCAGGGCCGAGGTGGGCGCGAGCATCTCCCGCATCCCTGGGCCGCCCTTGGGCCCTTCGTACCGCACCACCACCACGTCCCCAGGCTGGATGCGGCCGCCCAGGATGGCCTCCATCGCCTCCTCTTCGCTGTTGAAGACGCGGGCCGGCCCTTCGTGGACCCGCATCCCCTCCACCACCGCCGACTGCTTGACCACGGCCCCCTCCGGCGCCAGGTTGCCCCACAGGATGGCGATGCCGCCATCCCGCGCATGGGGATTCTCCACCGTGCGGATGACCTCCGGCCGGCGGATGGCCACGCCCTGCACGTTCTCCCCCACCGTCCGCCCGGTCACGGTTAGGGCTTCCGTCTCCACCAGGCCGTGGCGGGCCAGTTCCGCCATCACCGCTGGAACCCCACCAGCCCGGTCAAAGTCCTCCAGGTGCCACGGCCCAGCCGGGCTCAGCCGCACCAGGTTGGGCGTCCGGGCGCTGATCTCGTCAAAGAGGCTCAAGGGCAGGTCCACCCCTGCCTCGTAGGCGATGGCTGGCAGGTGCAGCACCGTGTTGGTGGAGCCGCCGATGGCCATGTCCACGGCGATGGCGTTGCGGAACGCGGCAGGGGTCAGGATGTCCCGGGGAGAGATGCCCTGCTTCAGGAGGGCCATCAGCCGCCGCCCGGCCTCCTTGGCCAGCCGCACCCGTGCCGAGAGGACGGCGGGGATGGTCCCGTTGCCTGGCAGGCCCATGCCCAGGGCCTCCGTCAGGCAGTTCATGGAGTTGGCGGTGAAGAGGCCGCTGCACGAGCCGCAACTGGGGCAGCAGGTCCGCTCCAGTTCGGCCAGTTCCTCCGCCGTGAGTTCCCCAGCCTGGAAGCGGCCCACAGCCTCCGAACCGGTGGCGTAGTCCGTGGCCTGGCCACGGAACTCGCCGGCCAGCATGGGCCCCCCGCTGACCATGACGGCCGGGATGTTCAGCCGCGCCGCCGCCATGAGCATCCCCGGCACCACCTTGTCGCAGTTGGGGATGAGGACCAGGCCGTCCAGTTCGTGCGCCACGACCATGGCCTCAATGCTATCGGCGATGAGTTCCCGGCTGGCGAGGGGGTAGCGCATCCCCTGGTGCCCCATGGCCATGCCATCGCAGATGGCGATGGCCGGGAACTCCAGAGGCACACCCCCTTCCATGCGCACCCCAGCAGCGGCGGCCC
>DAOTYM010000136.1:0-3429 GCA_034434775.1 Anaerolineae bacterium
CTGCAGGTGGGGAGTCCAGGGGGGATCGGGTGCGGTCAGCGTTGAAAGCCTCCTGGAAAGGTCGGGGCGGCTTTCCCGCCCGGACGCCGCTCCGGCTTGAGGGAAGTTGGGACGTCGCGGGCGGGATTATACCACAGCCCTGGAGGCAGGGCCAGCGGAGGATAAAGAGGAGGTGCGCCTTTCCTTGTTCCCCTGGCCCCCATCTGGTATAATGTCGCCGTCACACACGGGCACAGCGCAGCACCGCGGAGGAACGCCATGGCCATCTACGCCTTTGAGGGCCGCACGCCGAAAATCGGCCCCGACACCTACATCCATCCCTCGGCCGAGGTCATCGGCCTGGTCACCATCGGCGCTGGGTGCTGGATCGGGCCCGGGGCCCGCATCCGGGGCGACTACGGCGAGGTCGTCATCGGTGACGGGACCAGCGTGGAGGATAACTGCGTGGTCCATGCCCGCCCCGGTGAGATCACCCGCATCGGCAACCACGTCACCCTGGGACACGGCTGCGTGGTCCACAACGCCACCATTGAGGACTGGGCCGTCATCGGCATGGGGGCCGTCGTCAGCGACTGGGCTGTGGTGGAGGAGTGGGCCGTCGTGGGGGAGGGGGCGGTGGTCCGCCAGAACCAGCGCATCCCGGCGCAGCACATCGCCGTGGGGGTCCCGGCCCGCCTGCTGGAGAACCGCTGGGTGGACGAGGGGTACCAGGAGGAGTGGACCCATTTCAAGCGGACCTACACGGACCTGGCCCGCCGTTACCCACAGGGCCTGAAGCGGCTGGACGAGGGATGAGCCCCCGCTCAGCCCAGGGGGTGTGAGGAGATGGCAGAAGGAGAGAAAGAGGCTATCCTGTACGAGAGGTTGGAGGATGGTGCGGTGCGGTGCCACCTCTGCGCGCACTGCTGCACCATCCGGCCTGGCCATCTGGGGGTGTGCCAGGTGCGGGTGAACCGCGAGGGCACCCTCTACACCCTGGTCTACGGCCAGGTCGTCAGCCAGGCCATGGACCCGGTGGAGAAGAAGCCCCTCTTCCACTTCTACCCTGGGACGGGGGCCTTCTCTCTGGCCACGGTGGGGTGCAACTTCCGCTGCCGCTTCTGCCAGAACGCCGAGATCTCCCAGATGCCCCGCGACCAGGGAAGGATTGTGGGCCGCTACACGCCGCCTGCCCAACTCGTGGAGACGGCCAAGCGCTACGGCGCACGCAGCATCGCCTACACCTACACCGAGCCCACCATCTTCACCGAGTACGCCTACGATGTGGCGGTCCTCGCCCGCAAAGAGGGCATCGCCAACATCTACGTCACCAACGGCTACATGACCCAGGAGATGCTGGACTTCTTCCATCCCTACCTGGACGCGGCCAACGTGGACCTCAAGGCCTTCCGGGACGAGTTCTACCGCACGGAGTGCGGGGCACGCCTTGCGCCGGTCCTGGAGAGCCTCAAGTACATGAGAAAACTGGGCGTCTGGGTGGAGGTGACCACCTTGGTCATCCCCGGCCTCAACGATAGCGAACAGGAACTGCGGGACATCGCCCGCTTCCTGGTGCAGGAACTGGGACCGGAGGTCCCTTGGCATGTCAGCCGTTTCCACCCTTACTACAAGGAATGGGACCGCCCTCCGACGCCCGTCTCCACCCTGCACCGGGCGCGGGAGATCGGCCTGGAAGAGGGGTTGCGCTACGTGTACGAGGGGAACGTCCCTGGGAGCCCGGGAGAGCACACCTATTGCTACGCCTGTGGCGAGCGGGTCATCGCCCGCACGGGCTTTCAGATCACCGCGTACCGGCTCCAGGATGGACGCTGCCCCCGGTGTGGCACGGTGATGGATGGCGTCGGACTCTGACACGGCCCCGCAGGAACCGCAAAACCCCCACGCCGCTCGGGTGCTCTCGGCGCTCCGCCAGCGCTGGGCTGGCCTTCTCCCGCGCCCGCGGCTCACCCCTCGCTCCGTGCTCCTGGGCACCCTTGCCCTGGCCGTCCTCGCCCTGGCCTTGGAGGCCTACCTCTCCACGGTGGCGGTGGCCGTGACGGTGCATGTAGATGGCGCGGTCCACCAGGTCACCGCCTATCGGCACACCGTGGGAGGGCTCCTCAGGGCCATGGGCGTTCCTTTCAGCGACGCGGATATCGTCATCCCGCCCCCGGAGGCGCGCCTCGTGGGGGGCATGGAGGTGACGGTGCTCCACGCCCGTCTGGTCCGCCTGGAGGCCGACGGCCGCACCCTGCAGGTTTCCACCCACGCGCGCACCCCTGCCGATGCCCTGCGGGAACAGGGCATCGCCTTTGGCCCGGCGGACCAGGTGCGCGTCAACGGCGAGCCCTGGGGCCTGGAGCAACCTCTCCCGCCGCCCCAATCCGCCCCTGCCCCCGTGCGCCTGAGCCTGCGCCGCGCTGTCCCCATCCAGGTGGAGGTGGATGGTGTGCGCGCCAGCCTCCTGACGGCAGCCACCACCGTCGGAGAAGCCCTCCGGGAGGAGGGCATCACCCTCTACCTGGGGGACCTGGTGCGCCCGGACCTGGGGACGCCGGTCTCTGCCGGCCTTCAGGTCTTCGTGGAACGCTCGGTGCCGGTGGAGATCGCCATGGACGGCCACACGGTGGCGACGCGGACCCGCCGCCAGACGGTGGGGGAACTCCTGGCCGACGAGGGGGTGCACCTGGTGGGGCGGGACTATGTGGATGTCCCCCTGGACGCGCCGGTCGTCCCGGGGCTGCAGGTGGAGGTGGTCCGGGTGCGCGAGGCGCTGGAGGTTGAACAGGAGGTCATCCCCTACGAGACCCTCTGGCAGCCGGACTCAGGCCTGGAACTGGACCAACAGCGGATTGAGCAGGCCGGCGAGCCCGGGCTCATCAAGCACCGCTACCGCACCGTGCTGGAGAACGGCACGCCCCGCGAGCGCACTCTGGAGGAGACCTGGGTGGACCGCGAGCCCACCACGCGGCTCATCGCCTACGGCACCAAGATCGTGAGCCGGCCGCTGGAGACACCGGAGGGGACCTTCACCTACTGGCGCCGGATCCGGATGTTGGCCACCTCGTACTCGGCCGCCACCGCGGGCAAGGACCGGGACCATCCGGAGTACGGCGTCACGTACTTGGGGTGGCCCATGCGCAAGGGGATCGTGGCGGTGGACCCCAGCGTCATCCCCCTGCGGTCCAAGGTCTACGTCCCGGGCTACGGGGTGGGGATCGCGGGCGACACGGGCGGGTCCATCAAGGGCCGCCACATAGACCTGGGCTACGACGAGGACAACCTGGTCCTCTGGTACCGCTGGGTGGACGTCTACCTCCTGGACCCCCCGCCGCCGCGGAGCCAGATCCGCTGGGTGCTGCCCAACTGGCCGGTGGAGCGGAGATGAGCGGCGAAGGAGAGGTTGGCCGCCTCCCGGCCCGCCTGCGGGGACTGGGCCTGCGTCCCCAG
>DAOTYM010000137.1:0-2112 GCA_034434775.1 Anaerolineae bacterium
ATCCTCTTACAGCGGTACCTCGTGCAGGGGTTAACCGCGGGAGCGGTGAAGGGGTGAACAATCAAAAGGCTCGTAAAAGCGATGGGCAGGAGGCACTTCAAGAGACTCCCCAAGCCATGACCCCCAAAGAGCGCACCTCGCTGCCATTGAGCACCGGGAGCCGGACCGCGTGCCGGTCTACTTCACCGCCGTGCCGGAGCAGGTGGAGGCGCTGCGGCGCCACTTCGGCGTGGAGCCGCGCACGGACCTCCTCCGGCCCATCGGCTTCGGCGACTGGGTGGAACCGGAGGTCCTGGACGCCCTGGGCGTGGACGTGCGCCACGTCTGGCCTCGGTACGTGGGCCCTCCCCTGGAACGGCGGGAGGATGGCACCTTCCGCGACCTCTGGGGGACCTGGTTCAAGGTGGTGCGCCACGCCACAGGCGCGTACAACGAGGCGGTGGCGCTCCCCTTGGCCGAGGCCCGGACGGTCCACGAGGTGGAGCGGCACGCCTGGCCCAGGGTGGAGTGGTTTGATTTCAGCGCGGTGCGGGAGCAGTGCGAGCGGTTTCGGGACTACGCCATCGTGGCCGGTTGGCCAGCCAACGTGGACTTCATCAACCGCGCCGCCCGCCTCTGTGGGTACGAGCGGGTGCTGGTAGGGCTGGCCACGGGCGACCCCGTGGTGCTGGCCATCTTTGACCAGATCAGCCGCTTCTTCCTGGAGTTCAACCAGCGGTTCTTTGAGGCGGCGCAGGGATACGCCAGCATCGCCTTCTACGGCGACGACTACGGCGGCCAGACCGGCTCGCTCATCAGCCCCAGGACCTACCGGGCCATCTTCCAGCCGCGCTGGGAGCCCCACATCGCCCAGGCCCGCGCCTTCGGCCTCAAGGTGATGCTGCACTCCTGCGGGAGCACCTGCGCCCTCATGCCAGACCTCATAGACACGGGGTTTGACGTCATCCAGACAGTGCAGCCCGAGGCCCAGGGGATGGACCTGGCGGAACTCAAGGCGCGGTTTGGGGACCGCCTGTGTTTCAACGGGGCCATCAGCGTGCAGCAGGTCCTCCCCCGGGAGACGCCGGAGGGGGTGCGGAGGGAGGTGCGGCGCGTCATCGGCATCCTGGCTCCGGGAGGGGGCTACATCCTGGGCCCCACCCACAACATCCAGAGCGACACGCCGCTGGAGAACATCCTGGCTATGTACGAAGCGGCGAAGGAGTACGGGAAGTACCCCATCCAGGCGTGAGGGGGCACGGGGGTTGAAGAAACCCGGGCGGGCAAGGCAGTTCTGCTCCAGGACACGGAAAGGAGGTGAACCGAAGCACCAAACCCTTCTATCCCTGGCTTTTGCAACACGTGCAACCCAGAGAATCTCTTGAGGAGGAGTCAGATGTCCGGAAAGGCGAAGAGAAGAGCGTTTGCGTTGTTGGCGCTGATGGTCGTCCTCAGCATGGTCCTTTCCGCCTGCGCCGCGCCCACGCCGGTGGTGGTGGAAAAAGAGAAGGTGGTGGAGAAGCCGGTCATCCAGACCGTGGTGGTGGAGAAAGAGAAGGTCGTGGAGAAGCCGGTCGTCCAGACCGTGGTGATAGAGATCACCCCCACCCCGGTGCCGGAGTTCAACTGGAAGCAGCGCGCTGGCGAGACCATCACCCTGGGGCTCTCGCAGCACCCCTGGACCAACGCTATCCTCCCCTACATCCCCCAGTTTGAGGAGTTGACGGGGATCAAGGTCCAGTACCAGATCTTCGCCGAGGCCCAGTTGCGGGACAAGATGCTCATCGCCCTGCAGGCCGGGTCCGGCGAAATTGACCTGTGGCCCAGCCTGAAGTCCAGGGAAGGGCTGAAGTACTTCCGGGCCGGGTACTACGAGCCCCTCAACAAGTACCTGGAAGACCCCAACCTCACCCCGCCCGGCTACAACCTGGACGACTTCGGCGCGGGCCCCCTGGGCGGCGAGACCTTTGACGGCCAGATCGTGGGCATCCCCACCATCGTGGAGGGGCCGGCCATCTTCTACCGCAAGGACCTCTTTGAGAAGGCCGGGATTGAGTTCCCCAAGACGATGGACGACCTGCCCAAGGCCGCGGAAGCGTGCATGAAGGCAGCCCCCGAGGGGACCTACGGCGT
>DAOTYM010000138.1:0-20678 GCA_034434775.1 Anaerolineae bacterium
GCCGGTGGCGCTGGAGGTGGGGTCGCGGTTTGCCATTCGGGAGGGCGGCCGCACCGTGGGCGCTGGCGTCATCACCAAGATCCTGGAGTAAGGAGGGAGGAGGCGCTGGGGCGTCTCCCTGAGAAACCATGGCCAAGAAAGCGATCCGAGTCGTCATCACGTTGGCTTGCACCCAGTGCAACGAGCGAAACTATACCACGGAGAAGAACCGGCGGAACGACAGCGGGCGGCTGGAACTGAAGAAATACTGCCCCCGCTGCCGGACCCATACCCTTCACCGCGAGACGAAGTGATGCAGCGCGGGCGCTGGCCGGGGGCACCCGGGCCGGCTCCCGCCAACGCAGGCCAGTAGCTCAATGGGCAGAGCAACGGTCTCCAAAACCGTAGGCTGCGGGTTCGAGTCCTGCCTGGCCTGCCTCGCAAGGCTTCAAGACACCGTCCCATCTCCGGGGTGGGCGGTGTCTTGAAGTGTAAGGGGAGGTCCCTGCCCCGACGGCGTAGGGGCTGCCCACCGCAACGCAGGAAAGGACGGGGCGAGTGGCAAAGGCGAAGGCTGTTTCCGAGAAGCGGGAAAACCGCATCGTCCAGTACTTCAAAGAAACAAGGGCCGAACTGCGCAAGGTCACCTGGCCCACGCGCCAGGAAGCCCTCAACCTCACCGGGATCGTCCTGGCCGTGACCATCTTCATGGCCGCCCTCCTGGGGCTTCTGGACTTCCTGTTCGCCAAACTCTTTGCCCTGTTCATCTGAAGGAGGGCTGCCGGGCAAAAGCCCGGGTCCCGCGAAGTGTGAGCGTATGTCTGTGACGGAAGAGCGATCGGTGCCCGAGGTCCGTGAACCTGAAGAACTGGAGGCCGTCCCAGAAGGGCCTGGGGCGGAGGTGCAGCCTGCCCTGGAGCCGGAGGCGGAAATGCAGCCTGCCCTGGAGCCGGAGGTGGAGGCGTCCGCCGTGGCCCAGGCTGCGGAAGAGCAGGGCGAGGCCGCTGAGGCCGCGGAGGCCAAGGCCGAGCAGCCCCAGCCCTCGCAGGAAGGCCGCGCCTGGTACGTGGTCCACTGCTACTCGGGCTACGAGAACCGGGTCAAGAAGACGCTGGAGCGGCGCATTGAGTCCATGGGCATGCAGGACAAGATCTTCCGCGTGGTGGTGCCCGTGGAGGAAGAGGTGGAACTGCGGGATGGCAAGCGCCGCACCGTGGAGAGGAGGCTCTTCCCCGGCTACATCCTGGTGGACATGATCCTCACCGAGGAGTCCTGGTACGTGGTGCGCAACACGCCCAACGTCACCGGGTTCGTGGGCACGGGGAACAAGCCCACCCCCCTCTCTCAGGAGCAGGTGGACAAGATCCTCCAGCGCCTGGAGTCGGAGGCCCCGCGGGTCAAGGTCAGTTACCGCGTGGGGCAGAAGGTGCGTATCGTGGAGGGCCCCTTCGCCGACTTCATCGGCGTGGTGGACGAGATCTACCCGGACAAGGGCCGGGTGCGGATCCTCGTCTCCATCTTCGGGCGGGAAACCCCCATGGAGGTGGACTTCCTGCAGATTGAGCGGGTGTGAGAGGAAAGCCGAGGGCGCGAGGCGCGGCCAGGTCCGCTCGTTCTTCTGAGCCCGCCTCGCGTTTTCATGGACTGTACAGGAGACAAACCTATGGCCAAAAAAGTGAAAGCCGTCGTCAAACTGCAACTCCCCGCCGGGAAGGCCAGCCCTGCACCGCCCGTGGGCCCGGCCTTGGGCCAGCACGGCGTCAACATCATGGCCTTCTGCAAGGAATACAACGCCCGGACCGCGGACCAAGTGGGCACCGTCATCCCGGTGGAGATCACCATCTACCAGGACCTGTCCTTCACCTTTGAACTGAAGACGCCGCCGGTGACGGAACTCCTGAAGAAGGCGGCCCGGGTGGAGAAGGGATCGGCGGACCCAGCGCGCCAGAAGGTCGGCCGCATCTCCCGCGAGGAGATCCGCAAGATCGCCGAACTCAAGATGAAGGACCTCAACGCCGTGGACCTGGAAGGGGCCATGCGCCAGATTGAGGGCAGCGCCCGCAGCATGGGCCTTGAGGTGGTGGACTGAGACCCTACAGCGCGCCGAAGGCGCGCCATGTGGGAGGGCTGAGGCCCGCTACAACCACACAGGAGAGAAACCATGCCCAAGAGAGGACGAAAGTATCAGGAAGTCGCCAAACTGATAGAGCGGGGGAAGGTCTATTCCGCCCGCGAAGCCATTGACCTGGTCAAGAAGACCGCCTACGCCCGCTTTGACGGGACGGTGGAACTGCACCTGCGCACGGGGCTGGACCCCCGCCACGCCGAACAGCAGGTCCGCGGGGTCGTCAGCCTGCCTGCAGGGACGGGGAAGAAGGTCCGCATCCTGGTCTTCGCCGAAGGCGAGGCAGCCAAGATCGCCGAGGAGGCCGGGGCCGACTACGTGGGCACCGACGAACTGATTGAGAAGATCCAGAAAGAGGGCTGGCTGGAGTTTGACGTAGCCATCGCCGTCCCACAGGTCATGGGCAAGGTCGGCCGCCTGGGCCGCATCCTGGGCCCCCGGGGGCTCATGCCCAACCCCAAGGCCGGCACCGTGGTCCAGCCCGAGGACCTGAAGCGGACCATTCAGGAGATCCGCGCCGGCCGCATTGAGTACCGGGTGGACCGTCAGGGGAACCTGCACATCCCCATCGGCAAGGTCAGTTTCACCGAGGACCAGTTGATGGAAAACCTGGCCGCGGTGATGGAAACCGTGGTCCGCGCCCGGCCCGCCTCTCTGAAGGGACAGTACATCCGCAAAGCCTACCTGACCAGCACCATGGGGCCGAGCGTGCGGATGGACGTCAACGAACTGACGGCCTTGAGGACGGCCTGAGAACCAACTGCATAGAGGGCCAGGGGGCACACGACTCCCTGATCCTCACCAGCCTCTCCCCCGATAGGAGAGGCCCGGCCGAAGACAGCAGGCGCGTGGGCACACGCTCAATGGACCTGCCGGGAAGCCTGCCGAGGCTGGGGTTCCGTTACGGAAGGCCTGGCGCAAGCCTTGGGCTTCGCCTGTGTTCCCGAGAACCCTTGCCTCGCGGGCAAGGGTTCTTTTCATGCCAGCAAGGAGGTGATGGATTTGCCACTGACGAGGGAGCAGAAGGAAGAGCGACTGCAGAGGTACGTGGAGGCGCTGGAGCGGGCGGGAGGCGTGGTCTTCACCGACTACCGGGGCCTGCAGGTCAAGGACCTGGAGGGGCTGCGCCGCCAATTGCGGGAGGTCAACGCCTCGTACGAGGTGATCAAGAACACCCTGTTCCGCCTGGCGGTGGAGCGGGTCGGCAAGAAGGCCCCCCAGGACCTCCTCCAGGGGCCCCTGGCTGCGGCCTTCGCCCAGGACCCGGTGGCCGCGGCCAAGGTGCTCACGAAGTTCGCCAGGGACTCCAAAGTCCTGCAGATCCGTGGGGCGCTCCTGGGGGACCGGTTCGTGGACGCGGCCGGGGTGGAGACCCTCTCGCAACTGCCCAACCGGGAGGAACTCCTGGCCCAGGTGGTGGGCGCGCTGCAGGCTCCCATCGCCGGCTTGGTCAACGTCCTGGCCGGGCCGCTGCGGGGCCTGATGAACGTGCTGAACGCCCGCGCCGAGCAACTCAAAGAGGCTGCCTGATCTCCCCTGCGTGGGGGCCCCTCTCACGCAGGATGCCGCACGCGGTGCGGCAAGTCCGACAAGGAAAAACTCAACTGAGGAGCGAATGGAGAAATGAAGAAAGAAGAACTGATTGAAGCCATCAAGGGCATGACGGTTCTGGAACTGGCCGAACTGGTGAAGGCCCTGGAGCAGGAGTTCGGCGTCAGCGCGGCCGCGCCAGTCGCGGTGGCGGCGGTCCCGGGTGCGGCAGCCCCGGGCGCGCCGGCCGCTGCGGAGGAAGAGGAGAAGACCGAGTGGGACGTCATCCTCAAGGAAGCGGGCGCCAAGAAGATCCAGGTCATCAAGGTCGTGCGCACCCTGCGCCCCGACCTGGGCCTGAAGGAGGCCAAGGACCTGGTGGATGGCGCGCCGGCTACCGTGCTGGAGGGCGTCTCCAAGGAAGTGGCCCAGGACGCCAAGGCCAAACTGGAAGCCGAAGGCGCGACGGTGGAAGTGAAGTAAGGCCCACCCACGGGCCCCAGACCTCAGACCTACCCCGCCTGCAGCTTCCTGTAGGGGCAATTCATGAATTGCCCCTACAGACCCCAATCTCCTCTCTCTCCGCAGGCGGAACCTCACCCCTGCCCCCTGGCCCCCTTCCCCTCTCCGCGTGCGGAGAGGGGAAGGGGAATTGGGGGATGGGTTGAGGTCTATAGGGACAATTCGTGAATTGCCCCTACGGACCTCAACCCGTTTCCCTCTCCGCGCGCCCACAGCCGCCGCCCGGCGTCGTACTCTATGGCGCGCCCACCTTCACCTCGCCCAGGAGCACCCGGTCATCCTGGACCCCATCCGCCTCCACCGGGAGACGCTCCCCCGTCGCCAAGAGGTACATGCCGGCCTCCAACTGGTAAGTCCCCGAGGGGAGGTCGGCTGGGAGGGGGAGTTCGTGCTGGTCCAGCACCCACTCGCCTGCAGCCCAGCGGGAGGTGGGGTAACTCCCTCCTAGCGGCTTTCCGTCGTGCCCTGCCCAGAGGGGCCCGCCGGTCGCCGGGTTGTAGGGCCCCAAGAGGTGGGTGAAGACGGTGTAGTCCCCCGGCACCGGCCCCAGGGCCCGCCAGTAGAGGGTCACGTAGAGGCTCCCCCCGGGCCGAGCCACCTCTGGCTCCAGGTCGTACCCCTCCAGGGCGATGGTTTCCCCCAGGCGCGCACGGGCGGGGCGCGCCGGGACCACCGCGCCAAACCCCTCCGGCGGAACCCGCCAGACCTGGGCATAGGTCCGCCCTTCGTCATCCAGGAACGTTTCCTCCACCGTGGCACCGGGGAGGAAGCGGTCCACCAGGAGGGGGAAGCGCCAGTCCTCGTGGAGGATCACCGCGTACCACGTGTTGCCCTCTGGCTGCGCGGGCAGCACCAGGCCGTGCCGGGCGTCCAAGGAGCGGAGGTCGGTCCCCCTCCCCCAGAGGGCGAAGGCCAGGGTGTAGTGCTCCGAGGGGCGGGGCGAGAGGTAGACGGTGCCCCGGCCCTCCAAGTCCCGCAGGGCCTGGCCCAGGCGCCAGAGCCCCACGTCAAAGGCGTAGAAGAGGGCTGGGTCGTGGGCCCAGCGGACGAAATAGTCCCGCACTGAGCAGGCCAGGCTGCCGGCCCACAGCGACAGCACCAGTAGCCCCACGCCCACGGCCGGGAGCCAGGCCGGGCGCGTCCGGCGGGCCTCCGTCCACCGTGCGCCCCAGGCCAGGGCCTGCGCCGCGGCCAAGCCAGCCAGGAGCGCCGCGGCCGGGGCCGCGCCGATGGCCCGGCGGAAGTGGGGCGCGTACTCGCTGAGCGCGGTGGGCAGGAGCATCACCCCGAGCCACAAGGGGAGGGAGGCCCAGGCCGGCCGCCGTCCCCGCACCAGCGCCAGGACCAGCCCCAGCGTGAAGAGGAGCGCGAGCCACGGGTCCAGTGCGGGGAGCCCGGGCAGGTTGTTGCGGGGGTCCCAATCCCCCTCCAGGTGGAACATGCGGAGGGTCCGCACCAGGTTGGTCCAGGGGGAGCCAGCCTCCCGGCCGGCCACCGCCACCTGGCTGGCGCGCAGGGTCAGAAGGTCAGGCTGGCGGAGGAAGAGCAGGAGGAGGGGGGCCATGGTCGCCGCGGCCGCCAGCGCGGCGGCCAAGAGGCCGCGCCAGCGGGGCCGCCAGTGCGCGCCATCCCAGAGGAGGCCCCAACCCGCCACCACCCCGAAGAGGACCGGCAGGAGCCGCCCAGCCGGGTAGGTGTAGGGGCCCAGGCCCAGGAGGATACCTGCCCCCACCCAGGGCCAGAGGCGGGTCCCCTGGAGGCCCCGCCAGACCAGGGCGAAGCCCAGGGCGGCGTCCAGGGGGACCAGGACCGGCTCAATCCCCACCCGGCTGAAGTGGACGTGCCACCGCAGCCCTGCCAAAGCCGCGGCCGAGGCCAGGGGGAAGAGGCGAGGCAGGGTGGGGTCGGCGCGGCGCATCTCCCGGGCCAGGAGGTACAGGGCAGGCACCGTCCACGTGCCGACCGCTGCGGCCACGGCCCGCATGGCGGTGGGGGAGGCCCCGGCCAGGCGGAAGGCCAGGGCCGTCAGGTAGATGAAGAGGGGCTCCACGCCGAAGTTGCCGGGGAAGAAGATGGGGTGGTAGGCTCCGCCGGCCTGGAGCACCCGCAGGGCCTCCACGGCCTCGTAGGCCTCGTCGTAGTGGAAGCCGGGCGGCACCGCGTCCAGGCGGTAGAAGCGGAAGGCCGCCGCGCCCAGGGTGAGGGCCAGCACGGCAAGCCACTCAAAGGCAGGTATCACGAATGGCACGAATGGGGCGAATGGAACAAATGTCCTTGCTTCATTCGTGTCATTCGTCCGATTCGTCCCCATTCGTGCTCTCTCTTCCAAGGCATATCACGAATGGCACGAATGGGGCGAACGGCACGAATCTATCCCAATCCTTTTCCCCATTCGTGTCATTCGTCCGATTCGTCCCCATTCGTGATCTCTTCCTCCAGTTCCGCCAGACGCAGTTCCACTTCGCGCGCCGTGCCGGCGACCCGTTGTACCTGGCACCCGGCCTCCCGCAGGCTTGCCTCCACCGCGGGGCTCACGGCCTCTTCGTCGGCGAGGATGGTCACCGCCTCCGCGTAGGCCGCCTCCTCTGGCGAGAAGCCGAAGGTGGGGCCGAAGCGCAGGAGGTAGCCCAGGGCCATGAGCATGTGGGCCGCCGTCTCCGGGCGGCTCGGAGGTCCGAAGAGGACGTAGTGGGGGAGCCGCTTCTCCCGCCCTGTGTCTGGCGCCGTGGCCCGGCGGAAGCAGATGGCGAAGGAGTGGTGGTAGCGAGCGTTCCCCGGGAGCAAGTCAGGGGCTGGCTCGTCCGGGTGGTCCGTGTGCAGGCCGGCCACCCGCTCGCTGGGCAGGCCCACCATCTCCACGGTGTATTCCAGGCCCTTGTCCATGGGGACCTCCACCCCCAGGGGGCCGGCCTCCTCCGTCAAGGCCAGGAGGCGGCTCTCCTCCGCCCAGGCCACGCGCACCTCGGCCCCCACCACCCGGTCCCCGGCCTCGTCCACGCAGTCCACAAAGAGGGCGTGGCGGGCGCGGTTCTCCTGGGGAGAGAGGTGCCGCACCCGCTCCACCTTCCAGAAGGCCTGCCCAGGCTCCACCGGGCACGGCTCCACCCGCACCCCGTAGGCCTGGGCCTCGTTGGCCTGCCCCTTTCGGCGGGCCGCCCCCAGGCCCTCCGGCAATCTCTGGAGGACCTGGGCCACCTGGAAGGGGTCGCCCCCCAGCCGGCGCACGCGGCACCCGGCCTCGCAGAGAGCCTCCTCCTCCCTCCCTGGCACGCCTTCCTCGCTGGCCAGGATGAAGACCTGCGAGGCCTGGGCCGCGTCCTCGGCCCGGAAGGCGCAGGCCATGCCCTGCCTCAGGAGGACGGGGAAGGCCAGGAGCAAGTTGACCCAGGCCCCCGGGGCCGTGGCGCGCCCCAGGAGCAGGACCTGGCCCAGGGGTTTGGGGGGTGGCGCGGTCAGGGTCAGGTGCTTGCGCTCCCGCGGGGCCAGGCGGACCTCCTGCCGCAGGCTCCCCAGCCCTTCGGCCGCCAGGTGGTAGGTCCCCGGCTCCAGGCCCTCAAACCGGAAGCGCCCGGAGGCGTCCGTCCGCGCTTCCCGCTGCACGCCCCCTTGGGAGCGGAGGAGGACCCGCACCCACGGCTGGGGACGCCCGGCGCGGTCCAGCACCTCGCCTTCCACCGTGGCGGAGGAGAGGGTGGAGAGGTCCAGCGGGGGGAGCGCCACAGTGCTCCGCCCGTCCACACGGATGAGGTCGCTTTCCACCTCGCCCACCACCAGCCGGTATTCCCCTGCCGGCAGGAAGGGGAAGCGGAAACGTCCCTCGGCGTCCACCCGCGTCTCGCGGGCCCAGCCCCAGGTGAGGGCGTGGAGGACCACCAGGCGGCCCATCTCGGCCCCCAGAAGGCGGCCCTCCACCGCTCCCCCGAGGGGGAAGTCTATCTGGAAGATGTTGTGGCCGTCCAGCACCACTGGGCGGACGAGGATGCCCAGGGGGAGGATCTCCAGGACGCCGATCCCTGCCGGGAGCCCCCCGATGCGGAAGTTCCCCTCGGGGGAGGGCTTGGCCCGGCGGACCTCCGCGCCCATCCGCAGGAGGACCTCCGCGCTGTCGGGCGCGCCGGCCAGGTTCCCCTGGACGATGCTCTCCCCCGGCGGCTCGGCCCAGGGGCCCAGGCAGAAGTCCACCTCGTAGGAGGCGGCCTCCCCCCCGTAGCCCGGGATGTGGGCTGTCTGCAGCCCCTCGGCCACCTGGCTTGCCCAGTCGCCCTGCACCACACGCAGGGAAAACTCCCCCGGCGTGACGAGGAACTCGTAGTACCCGCTTGGCTTGGTGGGGTCGGACCCCGTGCGCACCACCGGGAAGCGGGTGCCCGGGAGCGCGCCGGTCCAGCGCATCTCCACGGCGATCCCCTGCAAGCCCTTGCCTTCGGCGTCCAGCACCCGCCCGAAGAGGAGGTGTCGGCCCCGCCCCTCCTCGGGGGGCAGGAGGCGCCGTTTGGCCACCCGGTAGAGGTACCCCGCGCCGGGCACCCGCAGGGCGACCTCCCGGGCGTCCCAGCCGTTGCTCCACAAGAGGCCCTGGCTCAGGGGGCCGGCCGTCAGGGTGTAGATCCCCTGGGGCAGCCCGCTGAAGGCGAAGCGCCCCTCGCCGTCGGCCACCTGCTCCCAGCGGCCGCCCCGTGCACCGGTGAGGACCAGGGGAAACCGCGGGACCGGCTGCCCAGCCTCGTTTTCCACGCGCCCCAGGAGGCGGCCGCGCCGGGCCTCCTGCAGTTCAACCGTCACCTCCAGAGGCTCCAGTTCGCCCACCACAAGCCCGCGGCGGACGATCCCCCACCCCTCCAGGCCGAGGGCGTAGGTCCCCGGGACGAGTTCCGTCCAGCGGAAAGCGCCCTGGGCGTCGGTCACGAGCGTCCCCAGGGGCAGGGGCTCGGCCCCTGGCACTTCCCGGTAGAGGGAGACGGCCAGGCCATCCAGGGGGCGGCCTCCGGGTCCGAGGACCCGGCCGAAGAGGGCCCCGGTCCCCTTGGGGATGGCGCGGGGGATGCTGGGCATCTCCCGCACCGCCTGCACGGTGGGGAGTTCCCCCTGGATGCCGAAGGGCTCCCGCCACCAGTCGGTGAACCAGGCCTGGCTTTCCCAACTGGGGGCGTAGTGGCCCAGGCGGTAGTTGGCCAGGAGCCAGTGACACACGGCGAAGTAGTACTCCGGGGCCTCCCGCTGCATGAAGTCGTTGATGCGCACCGTCCACTCGCGGTGCAGGTCGGGCGTCACCCGGGGGTAGCGCCGGTCCTCCCGCCACCCCACCATGGTGCCTCCCTCCGTGCTGATGATGGGGATGGAGTAACCCAGGGCCTCCACCACCAGGTCGTTGGCCAGGCGGAAGGCCAGCCAGCACGAGGGGTCGTCCCGCAGGGTGGCGCCGGGGTTCTTGTCCTCAGCCCGCCAGCGGTTGATGAGGTCCAGGGGCTGGCCGTCCCAGGCCCAGTAGCCCACGCGCTCGTACTCCTCTCGGGTGAGGGGCGCGCCCTCCTGGTTCACCGGGTCGTAGGGGTAGTCCAGGGGGTGGTTGAGGGTGTAGTTGTGGATGGCCAACCAGGTGCCATAGCGGAAGAGGTCCTCTCGGCCCCGCTCCACGACGCGGGCCACGAAGTTGACCTTGGACCCCACGCCCATGGCCGGCACAGCCGGGTAGCCGCCCAGGCTCAGGACCTTGTCGGCGTCAATGATGAAGTGGTCCACCACGAGGTCCAGCCAGTTGGCGGGGATGTGGCCCCCCTTCCACTCCGCGGGCACGTCTGGCTCGTTGTTGGTCTCAAAGTAGCGCACCCCGAGGGCCACCAGGCGGCGGATGGTGTCCTCCTCCCGCCCCCCGATGTGGCCCGGGTTGGGCTCCCGGCGGTAGAGGCGGACGATGGGCATGATGCCGTGGGCCAGGAGCGTCTCGCACAGTTCCAAAGAGGACCCACCCCCGTCGTCCAGCAGTTTGACCCACTTGATGTGCATGGACTCCAGTTGCTGGATCCAGAAGGCCAGTTCCCGCCCTTGGGGGTGGTAGAGGCTGGCCGACCAGTGGATGCCGCGGCCGTTGTCGTCGGGGGGGCGCGGAAAGTCCCGCAGTTGCATGGTCCCAACTCCTCGTGCGTGCTGGTGCTGCTGGGGCCTCCCTGCTTCCCCGATGGGGGCCGCCGGGGGAGGCTGCCGAGGGGCCCGAGGGCTTATCCTGCAAGAATTATACCACAGGAGCGGGGTGATGCCGAGGCGCGGTCGGTCGGGGCACCCCTCGCGGGGGCCACTGGAGGCAGCAGGGGCGCAGCAGCGCTGCGCCCCTCAGGTTCAGGCCAGGTCCGCCACTATGCGCTTGAGCCGCTGGACGCTCTGCACGACCGCCGCGTCCTCGTCGTTGCGGTAGGCAGGGTGCAGGAAGTCTATCTCCACCGCCAGGAGCCCCGTGTACCCCGCGTCCTTCAGCATCTGGAGGAGCCGGGGGACGTCCAAGAGGCCGTCGCCGATGGGCACGGAGGCATAGGCGTACCACTCCTCGGGGGGCACGCCAGGGTTGACCTGGAGGTCCTTGACGTGGGTGGCGTAGACGAAGGGCCCCAACTTCCGCATGGCCTCCACCGGGTCCTCGCCCAGGCGGACGAAGTTGCCGAAGTCAAAGGTGATGCCCATAGAGGGCGAACCAACGGCCTCCAGGAGGCCCAGGAGTTCGTCGGTGGTGTAGTCCATGTGGTTTTCCACGGCGAAGCGGATGCCGTACCGCTCCGCCACAGGGACCGCCTGGCGGTACCACTCCTTCAGGCGCTCCAACTGGGGGCTGTGGGGCTCGGCCCGGTAGATGCGGCTGCTGCTGACAACGCGCATCACCTTCGCCCCCAGGAGGTCGGCGTAGCGGAACGAAGCCAGCATCTCCTGGAAGGCCCGCTCGTTCTTCCCCGCCTCCAGCCCCCGCGGGTGCCCCCAGGCGTAGACCCGCTCCAGGTGGTACTGGTCCAGGAGGCGGCGCAGGGAACGGAGGTACTCCTCGTCCACGCTGGGGAGGAAGCACGACTCCAGCGAGACGCCCTCCGCGCCGATCTCGTGGGCCCGCTGGAGGAACTGCTCCAGCGTCATGCGGGAGGGGGGAGGGGTCTGCTGGGGGTAGACCTCGCCGAAGAAGCGGTGGTAACTGTAACTGTCAATCCCGACCTTCATGGGTGACCCCCCAGGGTCAGGGGCGTGTCCAGCCCCTGGGCCTCTCCCACCAGGACCTTCTGGCCCTTCTCGGCCGAGAGGAGGATGGCATCCAGGACCTGCATCCCCCGCCAGCCGTCGTAGAAGTTGGGGCTGGCTGGCCGGCCCTCGTGGATCGCCAGGAGGAACTCGTAGATGGCGTGGTAGTGGGAGTGCTCGTAGCCGATGGGGTGGCCGGGCGGCCACCAGGCAGCCATGTAGGGGTGCACCCGCTCCGTCACCAGGATGGTGCGGAAGCCCCGCACCTCCTCTCCATCGGCCAGGGAGAAGAACTGGAGTTCGTTGGCCCGCTCCTGGTTGAAGGCGAGGCTCCCCTCGCTGCCGTAGACCTCAAACTGGTTGTAGTTCCTGCGGCCCGGGGCCAGGGTAGAGGCCTCAAAGGAGCCCATAGCGCCGTTGGCGAACTCGGCCAGGAAGAAGCAGGCGTCCTCCACGGTGACCGGGGCACGGCCCGCCCCGTCGGGGGTGGGACGCTCCGGGATGAAGGTCTTCGTCACGGCCAGGACGCTGCGGATCTCCCCCACCAGGTACCGGGCCAGGTCCACGGTGTGGGAGTGGAGGCCTCCGATCACCCCTGTGCCGGCCTTCTCCCGCTGCAGGTGCCAGGTGATGGGGCTCTGGGGGTCAATCCAGCGGGAGTTGAAGTAGGCGCTGCGCCAGTGGCGCACCTCCCCGATGCGGCCCTGGTCAATCAGGCGCTTGGCCAGGGCGACGGCCGGGTACTTGCGGTAGTTGTGGTTCAGGGCGTGGACCACCTTGGCCGCTTCTGCCGCCAGGTACATCTCCTGGGCCTCGGCGGCGTTCATGGCCAGTGGCTTCTCGCAGAAGATGTGCTTGCCGTGCCTCGCCGCTTCCACGGCGATCTCCCGGTGGAGCCACGGCGGCGTGGTGATGTCCACGATGTGGATGTCCTCCCGCGTGACGGCGCGCCGCCAGTCCGTCTCCACCTCTTCCCAGCCCCAGCGCCTGGCGAAGGCCTCCAGGGCCTCGCGCCGGGTGCCGCACACCACCTTGAGCACGGGCCGGATGGGCACGTCAAAGAAGGTAGCCACGTTGCGCCACGCGTGGCTGTGGGCCCTGCCCATGAAGCCTTGCCCGATCAGGGCGACGTTCAGTTCCCGCATGGGTCACCTCCGTGCGTGCGGTGCAGAGGCCGCGCGGCCAAAGCATCCTGGGATGGCCTCCCAGGGCGAAGCCAAAGCGGGCAGGGGCGCTGAGCGCGCCCGCCCACGGGGAAAGACCCCTCGTCCCCCCTTCCCTCCCCGTGGAGGGGAGGGAAGGGGGTGTCCGCCGCACGCGGGCGGAGGTAGGGAGGGGCCAAGAGAGGCACGCCTCTCGGCGTCCTCACCCGGAAGCCGCGGCCTCCACGAACGAGGAGTTCGCCAGTTCCTCAAAGGGGAACTCGCGGGCGATCTTGCCGTTCTCCGCCAGGAACTGGATCTGGTGCTGGAAACTGGCCTTGAAGGTCCCGTCCCGGAAGTACTCCACCTGCTTCGCCGCCGTGGGGTAGTTGACCTGGTTCAGGAGGTTGGTCAGTTCCTCCAGCGAGGCGCCGAAGTTCACGTTGGCCTTGAGCCAATCCCAGAGTTCCTTGTGGGCCTGGGCCTTCGTGGCCTCTTCGGTGAAGTAGCGGTGGGTCCGGTTGAAGAGGACGTCCACATAGGCCACCACGGCGTCGTGGTTCTTGTCGGCGAACTCCCGTTTGACCGTGGTCGCCTCAAACATCTTCTCCTTGATGGGGTTGGGCGGCTGGTCCAGCATGGTGCCATCAAAGAGGATCTTGGCGTCCGACGTCTGGGCGATGATCTGGGGCCAGAAGTTGGTGCCGGTGGAGATGAAGTCGCCGTTGCCGCCCACGAAGGCCGAGACGTGGTCAGCGTAGTCCATGTGGACGATGGTGACGTCCTTCTCGCTGAGGCCGTACTTCTGCAGCATCAAGAGGCAGAAATAGTGGTTGACGGACCCCTTGGCCATGATCCCGACCTTGCCCTTGAGGTCTGCAGGGGACTGGATGCTCTTGCGGGACAGGATCTTGAAGATCGGGGTGGCCTCGCCGTGGGTGCCGATGAAGTAGATGGGCACGGTCCCGGTGACGTGCACGGCGAAGATGGGGGTGCTCCCCGTGTGGCCGATCTCCACCTTGCCGGCAGCCATGGCCTCAAAGAGGGGCGCGCCCGCGTCAAAGGCGATGATCTCCACGTCCAGCCCTTTCTCTTTGAACCACCCCTTGGTGGCGGCCACGGCCTGCAGGGCCATGTGCGGGGCGATGGCGAAGCCAGAGCGGATCTTGACCGGCTGGCGTGTGGGGGTGGGCGGGACGGGCGTGGGCGTGGGGGCCGGCGCGGGCGTGGCGGTAGGTGGAACGGGAGTAGGCGTGGCGGCCGGGGCGCAGGACGCCAGGCCGCTGGCCACCACCGCGCTGGAGAACCCCAACACGGCAGCCCTGCGCAGGAACTCCCGGCGGGTCACCTTCGCCGGGCCCTCCGAAGACTTGCGGCGATCCTCTGCACTGCTGCTCATCGTTCAGCCCTCCTTTCTGCTGGTTTCTGACGGTCAGAACGGGTCACGCGCGACGCATGCCAAGGGCGGAGTCCTCCTCACGCCCGAGGTGCCGTCTCTAGGCCGGCGCCGCCACAGCCGGGGCTTCGGAGGCGACCCCGGCGAACTCCTCTTCAAAGTGAGTCCACAGGCGGCGCTTGATCTCCCCGAACGCCTCCGAGACCTTGATGTCCACGCTGCGGGGCCGGGGCAGGTCAATGCGGATGATATCGCGGATGCGCCCCGGCCGCTTGCTCATCACCACCACGCGGTCGGCCAGGTAGATGGCCTCGTCCACGTCGTGGGTGACGAAGACCACCGTCTTGCGAGCCTGGCTCCAGAGGTTCAAGAGTTCCGCCTGCATGCGGGTCTTGGTGAAGAGGTCCAGGGACCCGAAGGGTTCGTCCATGAGGAGGACTTTGGGGTTGCAAGCGTAGGTGCGGGCGATGTCCACCCGCTTGCGCATGCCCCCGGAAAGTTCCTTGGGATAGGCCTTCTCAAAGCCGCTGAGGCCCACCATATGGATGACCCTGCTGGCGATGGACTCCACCTCTTCTTTGGGGAGCCTGCGCAACTTCAACCCGTACTTGACGTTCTCCTCCACCGTGAGCCAGGGGAAGGTGGCATCCAACTGGAAGACCATCCCCTTGTCTGGGTGGGTGTCCATGCTGGGCTGGCCGTCCAGGTAGACCATGCCCTCGTCTGGCGTCACCAGGCCGGCGAAGATGCGCAGGAGGGTCGTCTTGCCGCAGCCACTGGGCCCCAAAATGCACAGGAACTCCCCGTCGTACACGCCCAGCGAGACGTCCTGGAGGGCGACGATCTCCTGGCCTCCCTCGCCGCGGAAGGTGTGGGTGATGTTCCGGCACTCCAGTTTGTAGGGCGATCCTTGTGCAGCCACGTTCCCCTTCTCCCTAGGCTTCGCGCCGTTCCATCCAGGAGGTCAGGCGGCGGTTGACGTAGCGAAGGCCGCGGTCCATGCTGAAGGCCAAGAGCCCGATGCAGATGATGCCGACCATGATGGCGTCGGTGCGGAAGAAGCGGCGGGCGTTGGTCATCATGAAGCCCAGGCCGCGCTGCGCGGCGATCAGTTCGGCGGCGACGAGGATGGCCCAGGCGGTGCCCAGGGCCACCCGCAGCCCGGTCAGGATGTAAGGGACGGCCGCCGGGATGGCCACGGTGAAGAAGAGGTCCCGGTTGGTGGCCCCCATGGTCCGGGCCGCCTCAATGTACAGGCGCGGCGTGTTCTTGACCCCGGTGATGACGTTGATGATGCAGGTGAGGAAGCACCCCAGGGTGATGACCATGATCTTGGGCCGCTCCTCTATGCCGAACCAGAGGATCATCAGGGGGATGTACGCGAGGGGCGGCACGGGGCGGATGAGTTCAATGAGCGGGTCAAAGACCCCGTCAATGAACCAGAACCAGCCCATGAGGCTCCCGAGGAGGGTGGCCAGGGTCACCCCGATGGCGTACCCCGTCAGGACGCGCATCAGGCTGGTGAGGATGTCTATGGGCAGGTTCTCTTGGGTCCAGAGTGTCACGGCGGTCCTGGCGATGGCCTGCGGCGGTGGGATCAGGACTTGGTTGACCAGGCCGGAGTTGCTGATCGCCGTGTACAGGGTCAAGACCGTCACGACGGAGCAGATGCTCACGATGGTCCGCTTCCGGGCGGTATCTGCCTCGGCCCGCTTGGGTTTGGCTTCCACCGGCTTGGCGTTGCTGCGCACGCTCATCTGGGCTGACTCCCCCCTGTGGCCTGTGTTAGAGGGTGTGGACCTAAAGTTATTATATCCGCCCTGAGCCGGGCTGTCAAACCGGCTTTCCCCAAAGCAAAACGAACTTATGCAGAATGAAACATCTTTGCCCTCTCGCAAAACCGCACCTGAGCGAGAGGTCCAATCCCTGTCCCTCAAGCCCCCTGGGCCCCCACCCTAACTTTTCACCGCGCCGGCCGTGAGGCCGCTGATGAGGTACTTGTGGGTCAGGAGGGAGAAGAAGATCACCGGCAGCATGATCACCGTGCCCGCGGCGGTGATCTTGCCCCAGTCCCACCCCGCGTAGTTCAGGAAGTTGACGATGGCCACCGGTGCCGTCATCATGGGGCCCCGGGTGAAGATGAGGGCGTAGAAGAACTCCAGCCAGGCGTTGATGAAGGAGAGGATGGCCACGGCAGAGAGGCCAGGCGCCGAAAGGGGCAGCACGATGCGCACGAAAGTCTGCCAGAGGTTCGCCCCGTCCACATAGGCCGATTCCTCCAGGTCCCGGGGGATGGAATCAAAGAAGGGCCGCAGGATCCACACCACGGTGGGGATGGCGAAGGTCAGGTAGACCAAGGTCAGGCCCTGGTAGGTGTTGACCAGTTGGAGGCGCAGGAACAGGGCGAAGAGGGGCAGGGCGAAGGCGATGGGGATGGCCATGCGCACGGCCAGGATCCAGAAGGCGATGAGTGTGCCGCGCGTGAAGCGGTACCGGGACAGGGCATAGGCCGCCGGGACGCCGAACCCCAGGGAGAAGAGGGTGGTGGCGGTGCTGACGATGAGGCTGTTGAGGAGGTTGCGCTGGAACCGGGTGGCGATGATGTCCCGGTAGTTCTCCAGGGTCCAGCCCCGGGTCCAGTCGGGCGGCATCTGGAATTGGGCAATGGCCGTGCGGAAGGACATCTGCGCCATCCACAGGATGGGGACCAGGACGACGAAGGCCAGCCCGACGAGGACCACCAGGTTGAGGGCCAGGCTGAGGCGGCGCTTCCACACCCGCCGGGGGTTTCTCCTGCGGACCGTGGGTCGGGTATCCACCAGGGTGCTCATGCTTCACCTCCCTCCCACTGCACGCGGCGCAGGATCAGGAGCGAGAGGGCCAGGGTGAAGAAGAACATGATGACCACGATGGCGCTGGAATAGCCGATGTAGCCGTGGAAGAGGCCCTGCTGGTAGGCGTAGTAGTTGGTCGGCTCGGTGGCGAAGCCCGGGCCACCTTGGGTGATGACGTAGATGAGGGGGAAGGTGCGGATGCTATCCACCACCCGGAAGAGGAGGACCACGGTCAGGGTGGGCCGGAGCATGGGCAGGAGCACGTGGCGGATCAACTGCCAGGTGGACGCGCCGTCAATGCGCGCTGCTTCCATCGGCTCCTCCGGCAGGGCCTGCAGCCCCGCATAGAGGAGGAGCATGCAGAAGGGGAAGAACTGCCAGATGTCGGCGATGGCGATGGCCAGGAGGGCCAGGGTGGGGTGCCCCAGCCACCGCACCTGCGGCAGCCCCAGGAGCCCCATGATGTAGGTGACGATGCTGACTTCCGGCGTGAAGAGGATGCGCCACATCAGCGCCGCCACGACCGGCGGGATGACCATGGGGATGATGAAGATGTTGCGGAAGACCTCCACCAGCCTCCGGATGTGGTGCTGGAGGTGCAGGTAGAGGGCCAGGCTCAGGCCGATGGCCATCTGGAAGGGGACGGTCAGGCTGGAAAGTTTGACCTGCACCCAGATGGAGTTCCAGAAGCGCCGGTCTTCGGTGAGCAGGCGGACGTAGTTCCGCAGGCCGATGAACTGGAGCGACCCGGGGCGCGAGAGGTCCCAGGGCGTGAAACTGGTGGCGATGAGGTAGAGGACTGGCACGATGGTGACCAAGGTCAGGACCAGAAGCCCCGGGACGAGGAGCGCGGTGTAGAACCTGCGGCGCGTCGCCTCCCATTCGGCCACAGGTGCACGCGCCGCGGCCACCGCGAGCCCTGTCTCCCCCTCGGCTCCCGAGGGCCAAGTCAAATTTTTGCCCGGCTCGGCCATGCACCCCTCCGGCCAGTCTGTGGCTCCCCCTGGGCGTGAGGTGGTGGGGCCCCGGCCGCCGGGGCCCCACCGAACTGCCAGCGGGCCTCAGTAGGGCTCCTTGAGGGTGTAGCCCGCGTTCTTCATGATCTCCACGACGTCCTTCTGCACCGCGTCCAGGGCGTCCTTGACCGACTTCTGGCCGCTGATGATCTCGCCGATCCCCTGGCCGATGCGCTGCCCGACCTCCGGGAACTCGGGGACGACGCGGTAGGCCACCTTGGCCAGCCGCAGGGCCTCGGCGATCAGGTCGCCCACGTTGACGCCCGCGAGGGTGTACTTGGCCGCGTACTCCTTGGAGGTCAGGACCGATTCCCGGGTCACCGCGGAGTGGGTCCCCTCAATGGCCGAGCGCTTCAGGATCTCCGCGCTGGTGGCCCACTTGATGAACTCCCAGGCCGCGTCCTTGTTCTTGGCGTTCTTGGGGATCTGCAGGCCGTGGGTCGCGATCTGCGGGAAGCGGCCAGCGGGCCCCGCCGGCACCAGGTTGATGGCCACCTTGTCGGCCACCAGGCTCTTCGCCGGGTCCTGGATGGGGCCGAAGATGCCCAGGGCGTCCACCCAGATGCCGGCCTTGCCCTGGGCGATGGCCGTCTGGCAGTCGGGTGTGTCGTAGATCTGGGTGCCGGCGATGCTGTACTTGAGGATCAGGTCCACGAAGTCCTCGGTGGCCTTGATCGCCTCGGGCGTGTTGAGGGTGGGCGTCATGTCGTTGGGCGGGTCGCGGAAGATGTTGCCGCCGTACCCCTGCAGCCAGATGGGCCAGGGGAAGTGGACGCCGTTGGGCTCCGTGCGGGCCACGTAGGCGTAGAACTCGGGCGGCTTGTGGATCTTCTCGCACACGGCGTGCAGGTCGGCGAAGGTGTCGGGGGCCTTCAGCCCGGCCTGGTCCAGGACGTCCTTGCGGTAGATCATCTGGGTGGACTCGGCCACCCACGGCAGGGCATGCAGTTTCCCTTCCCACTTGAAGGGGGAGAGGGTGGCCGGCAGGAAGTCGTCCAGCGGGAGTTTGTCCCTGGCGATGTAGTCATCCAGGGGCGTGACCCAGCCAGGCCGCATCCAGCGCTGGGCTTTGATGAAGATCATGGTCATGGCGTCGTAGGTGCTGCCCCCGGCGGAAAGTTCAATTTCCGTCTGCTGCAAGAGGACTGGCCAACTGACGATCTCCAGTTCCACCTTGATCCCGCTGGCCTCGGTGAACTCGGGCAGCGCCTTCTCCACGAACCGCACGTAGGGCATGTCGCTCATCAGCACCTTGATGGTGGTGCCGGCGAAGGGCTTGGGCACGGGGGTGGCCGTCGGCGGGACTGGCGTAGGCGTGGGGGCAGCCGTCGGTGGGACAGGGGTGGCCGTCGGCGGCACGGGGGTGGGGGTGGCCGCCGGCGCGCAGCCGGCCAGGGTCAGCACGGTGCCGCCTGCCGCGAACCCGGTCCACTTGAGGAACTCCCGTCTGCTCAGTCGCTTTTTCATCTTCACCCTCCTCGCGGTGTGCGAACTTCCTGAAGACACTCAGACCCCTTTTGGACAACCACCGGATACGTCCGCTTTCGCCTTCCTCTCACCTCCTTTCCCCTGATGCGCATGGGTGGGCAGGTTGCCCTCCTTGCTAGTCGTACCGCCCGTAGCGGCGCGCGGCCTCCACCATGGCGTGGATGTTGGCCGGGGGCGTGTCGGGGGGAACCTCGCACCCAGCGGAGAGGATGTAGCCGCTCCCGTCCTTCGCCTTCTCCAGGCAGGCACGGCTGGCCTCCAGCACCTCCTCGGGAGACCAGCGCAGGAGGCTCACCGTGTCCAGGTTGCCCATCAGGCAGACTTGGTGGCCCACCTTCTGCTTGTACACCCCGATGTCCACCTGGCTGTCCACTTCCAGGCAGGTGGCTCCGGTCTCGGCCATGAGGTCCACGATGCGGCCGGTATCGCCGCAGATGTGCAGGTAGACGGGGACGCCCCAGCCGATGATCTCCCCGATGACCCTCCGCTCAAAAGGCCAGGCGAACTTCTGGTACATCTCCCGGCTCATCAGGTTGGCGGTGGAGTCGCTGCAGACCACGGCGTGGGCCCCTTGGTCCACCAGGGCCCTGACGTAGCGGAGCAGGACCGGCACGCAGAACTCCAGGAGGTCAAAGACGAACTGTTCGTCGTCGTAGAGGTCCATGAGGAAGCGCTGGATGCCCCGCAGGCGGGTGGCGAGGGAGAAGGGGGTGGAGTTGTAGCGGGCTTTGATGAAGACCTTGTCCCCCACCGTCTCCACCGCCTTGCGGACAGCGGCGAGGACCACCGGCATGCGGCCGTCGTGGTAGGGATCGGGCACGTGGAGCACGCTCAGGTCCTTGGTGTCGGCCAGGGCTGGCCGGACCAGGGTGGGAGCTGCGTCGGGGTGCAACTGGATGGTGGAGCCCATGGCCTCGGCCACCACGAAGATGTCGGTGCCGATGTTGAGGGCGTCGTGGCCGTAGAGCGTCCACGCGCCGACCTGCGCGGCGACGACGGCGTCTGGGTCGGTGCAGTAGCGCGCGTAGGAGATCCCCGCCAGCCGCACGGGGTGGTGGTAGAAGAGGGGCTCCACGGGGACCCTGTCGGGGATTTCCCGGCGGAGGGCCCTCTGCACCCGCTCCACGGAGGACATGTTCGCCATGAGCTTCTGGCCTCCCAGCCGCGCTGCTCCGGCGCCCTGCCACATCCCGGGCTTCTCCTGCACAGCCTGCCCTGAGGCCGGCCTGGCGACGTGGCATCGTAAACTTAGTGAATTAATTCTACCACAGGGCTCCGTTCCTGTCAAACGGCTGCTGGAGGGCCTTCAGGGCTGACTCGTTTTTACAAAGGGAAGACCTTAACGGCTCTTCCGGACGCTAGATGGCACGCCAGGAGGCGTGCCCTACGGTCTGTCACACCGGAAGGCTGTCAGAGTTCTGTAAGAATGAGTCA
>DAOTYM010000139.1:0-8896 GCA_034434775.1 Anaerolineae bacterium
GGGGACGAGGTGGAACTGGACCGGGTGCTCCTGGTCTCCAAGGGCGGTGAGGTGCTGGTGGGCCGCCCGTTGGTGGAAGGTGCCCGGGTGCGGGCCACGGTGGTGGGCACGGGCAAGCACAAGAAACGCCTGGTGATGAAGTACCGGCCCAAGCAGCGGTACCGGCGCAAGTTGGGCCACCGCCAGCCCTACACGCTCCTGCGCATCCAGGAGATCGTGGCCTGAACCCTCTTCTAAACGGGATGGAGGTGACGAGAGATGGCACACAAGAAAGGTGGCGGCTCCAGCCGCAACGGGCGGGATAGCGAATCCAAGCGGCTGGGCGTGAAGCGGTACGACGGGCAGTTGGTCCGCGCCGGGACGATCCTGGTGCGCCAGCGCGGCACGAAGATCAAGCCGGGCCACAACGTGGGCCTGGGGCGCGACTACACCCTCTTCGCCACGATTGATGGCTACGTCAAGTTTGAGTGGGCCCCTGGCGGGCGCAAGCGGGTGAGCGTGTACCCGGAACTGCCGGCTTGACGGCTGCCCCTGGTCTTGTGGATCCTTGGTTGTAGGTAGAAAGGTTCGGCGATGAAGAAAGATATCCACCCCAAGTACTATCCGGAGGCGAAGGTCATCTGCGCCTGCGGCAACACGTTCACCGTCGGGGCGACCAAGCCGGTGATCCGCACCGACGTCTGTTCCGCCTGCCACCCGTTCTTCACGGGCGAGCAGCGCATCGTGGACACGGCGGGGCAGGTGGACCGGTTCATCCGCCGGCTGGAGCGCAAGACGGAGATTGAGGAAGAGAAGCAAGTCATGGCCGAGGAGCAGCGGAAGGCCCGTCCCAAGCGCCCGAAGGCGGTCGTCCTGGTGAAGGAGGGCGAGGAAACCGAGGAGTGAGCCTCGGACGGGTTGGGCTCTGCAGGCGGAGGGGCGGTCTAGGGGAAACGCCCCTCCGTTTTGTGTTCGGTCCATTCGCGAGCGCTCGCCAAGCCGCCAGGAAACAGGAGGTAGGGAATGCGGGACCCTGCGTTGGGCCAGGTGGAAGTCATCTGCGGGAGCATGTTCAGCGGCAAGACGGAAGAACTGATCCGCCGGGTGCGGCGGGCGCAGATCGCGCGCCAGAAAGTCCAGGTCTTCAAGCCGAGCATAGACAACCGCTACGGCATGGAACGGGTCTCCTCCCACAACGGCATGCACTGGGACGCCATCCCCGTGGACCGGGCAGAGCGGATCCTGGAGTTGGTGGAGGAGGATACCGACGTCGTGGCCATTGACGAGGCCCAGTTTTTCAACTGGGAAATCGCCCACGTGTGCGAGGTCCTGGCGGACCGCGGGGTGCGGGTCATCGTGGCTGGGCTGGACATGGACTTCCGCGGGGAGCCCTTCGGTCCCATGCCCCTCCTGATGGCCCAGGCGGAGAAGGTGGACAAACTCCAGGCCATCTGCGTGCGGTGCGGCCGGCCAGCCAGCCGCACCCAGCGCCTGATCAACGGGCGGCCGGCGTCGGTGGACGACCCGGTCATCCTGGTGGGCGCGAGCGAGGTTTACGAAGCCCGCTGCCGCCACTGCCACGAGGTACCAGGGAAAGAAAAACTGAGGTGACAGACGCTTTCTTGGAGCGCCTGTCACCTCTGTAGAGCCCGGGGCCTGTCGGGCGGCGGGGGATGATGCTAAGGTAGCAGCCCGGCTTCCCGCTCCGCGGCCGTCAGTGCTTCCTCAAAGATGGCCAGGCCCTCGTCCACCAGGTCGCTGGAGATGTTGAGTGCGGGCATGAAGCGGATGGTGGACACGCCGCACCCCAGGATGAGGAGGCCCCGCAGGTAGCATTCGTAGATCACGCTGTCCCGCAGGGTGGTGGCGGGCTCTTTCGTCTCCCGGTCCAGGACGAGTTCCACCCCGACCATGAGGCCCTTGCCGCGCACGTCGCCAATGCTGGGGTGCTGGGACTGCATCTTCCGCAGCGCGTCCATCATGCGCTCGCCCTGGAGCCGCGCGTTCTCCATGAGGCCGTCCCTCTCAATGACGCGGATGGTGGCCATGGCCGCGGCGCAGCAGACGGGGTTGCCGCCGAAGGTGTTGGCGTGGGCGCCAGGGCCCCACGTCATCACCGACTTGCGGGCGATCATGGCCCCCAGCGGCATGCCGGAGGCGATCCCCTTGGCCGTGGCCACGATGTCCGGCTCCACCCCCCAGTGCTCAATGGCGAACCACTTGCCGGTGCGCCCGAACCCGGTCTGCACCTCGTCCACCACGTAGAGGATGCCGTACTTGGCCATCATCTCCTTCAGGCGGGCGTGGTACTCTGGCGGCGGGACCACATATCCCCCTTCGCCCTGGATGGGCTCCACGAAGATGGCGGCCACGTCCTCCGGGGGCACGTAGTGCCGGAACACCGTCTTCTCAATGTAGGCCACGCAGTGCAGGTCGCACTTGGGGTATTCCAGGTTGAAGGGACACCGGTAGCAGTAGGCGTAGGGGACGTGGGTCACGCCGGGCACGAGGGGGGAGAACCCAGCCCGCTGCACGTATTTGGACGCGGTGAGGGAGAGGGACCCCATGCTGCGCCCGTGGAAGGCGCCGATGAAGGCCAGCATCCGCGGCCGGCCGGTGTGGTAGCGGGCCAGTTTGAAGGCGGCCTCCACCGACTCGGTCCCCGAGTTGGCGAAGAAGACCTGGGTCGGCTCCCGGATGGGGCTGATCTCGTTCAGTTTCTCCGCCAGTTCAATCTGCGCCGGGTAGTAGAAATCCGTGCCGGACATGTGGATGAACTGCTCGGCCTGTTCCTGGATGGCCTTGACCACCTCGGGGTGGGCGTGGCCGGTGGCGGTGACGGCGATGCCGGCGTTGAAGTCCAGGAAGCGGTTGCCGTCTACGTCCCACACCTCGGAGCCCCGGCCCCGGGCCATGACGAAGGGGTAGGCGCGGGTGCAGGAAGGCGAGATGACGTTCTGGTCCCTGGCGACCCAGGCCCTGCTCAGGGGCCCGGGCAGTTCTCGGATCGGTTTTGGCATGTCAATCCTCCTTGATTGAGATAGGTCTCGTTCCTCTCAGCAATGGCCTCTCCGGCGAAGGGGGCATCCCCCCAAGGCGCGGAAAGCCCCCACAACCTGCACAGGGGAGTGGTGGGGGGCTCAGCCGCCGCCCAGCACGGAAAGGAGTTTCACCTCATCGCCGTCCTGGGGCACGTGGTCCTTGGGGACCAGGATGTCCCGGATGAGCACGGCCGCGACGACCTCGGAGGGGATGCCCAGCGCCTCCAGGATCTCGCGGACGGTCTTCCCCTCCGCCGGGACTGCGATGCGTTCCTGGCCCTGAGTGTATTCCTTCAGGTGTCCCACAGGGACGACGTAGATGGACATGGGAGGCGGTTTCCTCTTTGCCGGCAAGGGGGCGCCGAGCCGGCGCCCCCAGCCCATGTGGACGAGGTTCAGCGTGCTTTAGTATGGTGCGAACTCGGTGAGGCCCAGTTCCTCCAGTTTCGCCTTGGTGGGGAAGCCGTTGGCGTCCCAGCCGCGCTGTGCGTAGTACATGTCCAGGAGGCTCTGCGCCTCCTCCCACGTGGTCAGTTGGCCCTTGGTGGGGCCGCTCTCCGCCGGGAACTTGGTGAACTTGGGCGGAGGCGCGTCCCAGGCGCGGCCGAAGCCTTCCACCTCCCGGATCCAGTAGAGGCGCGTCAGGTTCCAGATGCGTTCGGAGATGCGCAGGAGGTCCTCGGTGGACCGCTCCACGCCGGTCAGGGCCTGCAGGGCTGGGGCGTAGAGGTTGTAGTCCAGCCCCAGTTCCACCCACTGCAGGCGGCACGCGCCCAGGGCGTCAAAGAGGGGGCGGATGTGCTGCAGGAAGATGACCCGCGCCGCCTTGTCCGGCGTGATGGTGTCCCGGCCGGTCTGGATGTCGTAGGTGATGGCCCAGGCGCGGTTGTGGTGCGCGCCGACGTCGCAGGTCATGTAGGCCAGGAGCATGCTGGGGGCCCGGTGGCATTCGTAGGCCGAGACCTCCATCCCCTTGACCTGGACGGCCAGGTCCTCCGCGCCCTTGCCCCAGGCCTGGGCGGCCCGCTTGCTCCCTTCGGCCAGGAGGTTCCCCACGCCCTCCCGCCGGGCGATCTTCTGGATGAGGGTGAAGACGGCCTCCCGGTTGCCGAAGCGGCAGTCTAGGCCGTCCACGTCCTGCGGGCCGATGATGCCCCGCTCAAAGCAGTCCATGGTGAAGGCGATGACGCCGCCCACGGAGATGGTATCCACCCCCAGTTCGTCGGCCAGGTAGTTGGCGTAGGCCACGTCCTCAATGTCGCCCAGGCCCACGTCGGAACCCAGCATGCCGATGGTCTCGTACTCGGGGCCTTCCACGTAGACCCCGTGCCGGCGGGTGTAGGAGTACTTGCCGCAGGGCGAGGGGCAGCCGAAGCACCCCTTGTCGGTGATGACGATCTTCTGGCGCATCGCCTCGCCATAGAGGTTGGGGGCTTCCTCAAAGGCCCCGGTGCTGAAGTTGCGGGTGGGGAGGGCCCCCACCTCCTGCACCCAGGAGACGACCATGGGGGTCCCGTAGCGCTGCCAGGCCTTGAGGCCCTCGGACTCCTTGCAGGCCTTGATCATCTTGCGGGCGGCCTGGTAGAAGCCTTTGGGGTCCGCCGCCTGGATGCCCCCCGTGCCGCGCACGGCGATGGCCTTGAGGCGCTTGGAACCCATCACCGCGCCCACGCCGCCGCGCCCAGCCTGGCGGCCGAAGTCGTGGTGGATGCAGGCGTAGCGGACCAGGTTCTCGCCGCCCGGCCCGATGGTGGCGATCTGGAACTCCTCGCCCAGTTCCTGCTTCAGGCGCACCTCGGTGGTGATGGCCCCCAGGCCCCAGAGGTGGGAGGCGTCCCGCAGTTCCACCCGGTCGTCCTCCATGAAGAGGTAGACCGGTTTCTCGGCCTGGCCTTCCAGGATGATGGAATCGTACCCGGCGTACTTGAGTTCGGCGGTGAGCATGCCGCCCACCGAGGCCGAGGCGTAGCCGCCGGTCAGGGGGGACTTGCAGGTCCAGTCCATCTTGCCCGCGCCGGGGACCGGCGTCCCCGAGAGGGGGCCAGAGGAGGCGATCAGTTTGTTTGCCGGCCCGAGGGGGTCCGCCCCTTTGGGCACTTCTGTATACAGGTAGTAGATGCCGAAGCCGCGCCCCCCCAGGAAGTCCCTGGCCAGGTTCTCGGGGGTGGGGAAGGCGGTGATGGCTCCCGTGGTGAGGTTGACCCTCAGGATCTTGCCACCGTATCCGTACATGGCCACGCGCTCCTTTTTCGCATGCTGCGCCTAGTAGATAGAGAGGACATCCATGCCGCAGGCCTGGACGCACTGGCCGCACAGGTTGCACTTCCACGGCGCTGCGTAGTCTTCGTGGGTGAAGATGACCTCTTCAGGGCAGACCTCCGCACACTTGAGGCAGTCCTTGCCCAGGCAGCGGGCCTGGTCAATGAAGTACGCGCCGCTGGCGGTCTGCACGATGCAGTCCGCCGGGCAGACCTTGGCGCACTCGCCGCACTGGGTGCAGGTGCGCACTTTGAAGACGCCCGGGGCTGGGAAGAGGGGGATGATGGACAGGGCGGCTTTCTTGGGGTTGTTCTCCCCGTAGGACCCATCCGGGCGGTCGGAAGGTTTGCCCCAATGGGGCTTTCCCGCGTTGTAGAGGGAGCAGGTGACCAGACAGGCCCGACATCCGGAACACTTGTTGCTGTCGGCGTGAAGGTACATGGGGTTCACTCCTTGCTGTGTTCTAGGGCTACAGGCTCTGGCCGCGCCGCGATCGCCGGCACGGCCTGCCGTCGGGCGGCGGTAGGATAGCATATCGGGGTGGGAAAGTCAAACAACTGGCTCCCCCGGGCCGTGAAGAGACCCAGGGGACCAGCCAGCGCGCGGGAAGAGGCAGGACGGGTTGGGCTCGCCATCGGGCCCCTCTGTGCGTTGGGGGAGCCCGCGCCGGCGGGCTCCCCTTGAAAGAGCCTCCTTACATGCGCAGGTACGAGTCGGCGAAGATGACCTTGTTGAGCAGGACCTGCACCGTCTTCCAGATGGCGACCTGCTCGGGGTCGTTCATGTCCACGGCGTCCGGGCTCAGTTCCTCGCCCGCCTGGACCGCGTCGTACAGGGCCAGGTAGAGGCGGCCGACGGGGGTGCTGTCGTCCCGCTCCTCCACGATGCGGATGACCTCGTTCTGGGCCCGGTCCAGGGGATCGGCGATGGCGGCATCCAGGCCGGCGGCCATGAGCATGACCAGGTACGTGCGGTTGATGAGGCTGCGGTTCTCCTTGGAGACGCTGTTGGAGACGTTGGAGAGGCCCACCACGGTCTTGGGCGGCGGGTCAGAGGCGAACTTCAGGAACCGCACTGCTTCAATGCACTCCGGCACGTACGCCTGGGTGCCAGCCACGGTGAGCACCAGGGGGTCCACGTAGAGGTTCTCAATGGGCACGCCGGCCTCGGTGATGCGGGGGATGAGGATCTCCATGGCGATGCGGACCCGCTCCTCCGCGCTGACCGGGATGCCGGACTTGGTCATGGTCAGGGCGATGAGTTTGGCGTTGTACTTGGCGGCCAGGGGCGGCAGGGTGGAGAGGCGTTCTTCCTCGGCGGAGGTAGAGTTAATGAAGGCTGGGTTCTTGCACCGCTTGAGGCCAGCCTCAATGGCGGCGACGTTGGTGGTATCCAGGGAGAGGACCACGTCGGGGATGACCTCCTGGATGGCGTCCACCGCCCATTCCATGATCTCCACGCCGTACTTCTTCTGGGGGCCGATGTTCAGGTCAATGGCCCGGGCCCCAGCCTCCCACTGTTCCAGCGCCATCTGCTGCAGGGCCTTGGTATCCCGCTCCTGAATGGCCTGCTTGACGCGGGGGGCGATGATGTGGATGTTCTCGCCAATGATCAGCATGGTTGACCTCCTACTCCTTCCTCACAAGGTGTGGACCTGCGGCCCCTCCGGGCCGTGCCTCGGGAACGCAAGGGCCACGGTTCCGTGGCCCTCTAGGGAACGCGGATGCCCGCTTTCTCGGCGATGGCCTCCACGGCGCGCACGATGGGGGAATCCCCCGGCAACTGGATGATGGGCCGCCCCTCCAGGTCAAACTGCCCGATGAGGGGGTCCTCCGGCAAGGTGCCAACGAGGGGCAGGCCGAGCGCGTGCGCCTGCTCCACGAAGGCTGGGGGCAGTTCTCCCCGCACCCGGTTGACGACAAAGTGGACGCGGGAAACCCGGGTGCCGTGGCGGCTCAACTGGTCCACCAAGTGGCGGATGCCCGCGGCCGCGGCCAGGCCGCGCTGCGTGGGGTCCGACGTGATGAACAGGTGGTCAATGTGCCGCGTGGTCTGACGGCTGATATGCTCCATGCCAGCCTCGTTGTCAATGACGACGTAGTCGTACTGGTCGCCCAGGCGGTCAATGACGTTGCGCAGGATGTTGTTGGCCGCGCAGTAGCAGCCCGGGCCCTCGGGGCGGCCCATGGCGATAAGGTCCACCCGGTCGCCCTCCACCAGGGCCTCCTCAATGCGGTAGGCGAAGTAGTCGTGCTTGGGCATGGCGGGGTTGTAGGCTCCGCTCTGGGTCTCCAGGAGGGCTTCCTCCCGGATGTCGCCCACGGTGGAGGTGAGTTTCAGGCCCAGGGCGATGTTCAGGTTGGAACTGGGGTCGCCATCCACCGCCAGGATGGTCCCCTTTGTGTGCTCTTCCAGATAGCGGATGAGCAGGGCGGCGAGGGTGGTCTTGCCAGTGCCCCCCTTGCCGGCCACTGCAATGGTCACGTTTGGCATAGTTCGTCTCAGGTCCTTTCCTCTGATTCTCGGAGCACCCTGGTACTGCGCCACAGTGGTTTTTGGTGAAGCGGCCAGGAACCCCTCCCCCAGCCTCTCCCCTCCAGGCCTCCCGCCCTCAGGGTTCCGAAAGGCGCATCCCCGATACCCAGCAAGCCCCTTGGCCTTCCGTGTGCAGGCCCACGGTGGTCAGCCCTGGCGCAAGGGCGAAGGCGTTGCTCACCAGAAGGCCGCCGCTCGGGCCTATCTCCCACCGCCCGAGGGTTTCCCCAGCCCGGTGTGCTTCCAGCACACACCCTTCGGGAGCATGGGCCCAGAGTTCCAGCCGCACTTGTGCAGGCTCCTCGGCCAGGAGCAGGAGTTCGCCCTCTTTCTCCACTGCCCGCAGGCCGCCAGGCGGAGCCAACCTGCCCCAACCTGCGCCCAAGATCAGCACCGGCGCCGCAGGGCGCTCCAACGGGGCCCGGTAGACGAGGAGCCGCTCGTCCCTGTAGGCTGGCTCCGCGGCGGGCCCCACCACCTCCTGCAGGAGGGACAAGGTGCGCTCCCTCTCCTCGCCGCCGGGCATCTGGTAGAGGTCCGCCACCAGGTAGCGCACGTTCAGGTAGCGGAAGGTTGTGCCAGCCACTGTCGCCAGGTCCTGCCGGATGATGTCCTGCCCCAGGTGGCGGAACTGCTGCAGGATGCCCATCCGCTCCACCAGGGTGGACGGGTCGTCCCGGGAGATGTAGGCCGAGGCGAGGCGCTTCCCGTGGACCGTCTGGTACAGCAGGTACCCGGGCCGGTCCCAGTTCATGGGCAGGTTGAGGATGGCGAAATCCCCTGGCTCCTGGGCCAGGTCCCGGTACCAGGCTGGGGTGTCCGGCGGCGAGATGGGGTAGGGCGCGGGCCAGAACTCCAGGAAGACCAGCCCCACCGCGGCCAGGCCCCAGCCCACCCCACGGCGCCGGCCAGAGAGGGCCACGAGCCCCCCGGCCGCCAGGACCCCCAGGCTGAGCATCACCAGGGCGTCAAAGCGGCTGACGGAGCGGGTGATGCGCATGAAGGGGACCAGGCGGTGCAGGAGCCCGTAGGGCAGGGGAATCTCCGCACCGCCAGGGCCAAGGCGGGTCTCGCCAGCCACG
>DAOTYM010000140.1:0-8077 GCA_034434775.1 Anaerolineae bacterium
GCCACGGGCGGCGGGAACACGGACCTGCGATTTGACAGGCGTACCAGTTTATGATATGATGTCTCAAGGATGTACCCCTCACTTTTTGGCAGGTCCAGACGCCCCAGACGGCATCCTTGGCTGCCCACAACCCGAGGGCGAAGAGGCCCCTTCCCCCGTCCAGGGGCACGCAGGACGCACCGTCCTTCCACCGTGGTTCGGAAAGGAGGTGAGGCCGAGGAAAGACCCCTTGCACCCATGCCTCGTGGGCACTCCGCCCGGAGGCACTGCCTGGATGGCATGCTGCGGTCCGGCACCACCCACAGCACCCGAAAGGAGGGAAGCGATGTCTGGTCCAAAGGTCACCCGTCGGCAATTCCTGAAGATGGCGGGCGTCACGGCCGGAGGTCTGGCGGCGAGCGGCCTCCTTGCTTCCTGTGGCCCCCAGGCCACCCCCACGCCAGCGCCCCCCACGCCCGCCCCAGCCGTGCCCACCCCCACGCCGGTCCCGGCCGGCCCGGCCTGGTCCACCGCCCCCTCGGTCGCCAAGCCCGACAAGGTCTACTGGGTCTACTGGCCCTGGGGGAAGACGGAAGACGAAGTGGCCGCCCAGTTTGAGGCGGACTGGGGCCTCCCAGTGGAGAAGGTCGCCGAGCCGAACGTGGAGCAGGTGTACGCCAAGGTCAACACCCTCTACGCGGCCGGCGAGCAGATGGACGTCATCAAGACCCTCACCCCCTGGATCGGCGAGTGGATTGACAACGAGGTCATCCAGCCCCTGGATGGGCTCCCGGGCGTGGACGAATACTGGAACGACATGAACGAACTCTGCCGCCAGACGGTGAAACTGGATGGCAAGATCTGGGGCCTCCCCTACTACCAATCGTTCCACATCGGGGCCTACTTCCAGGACCACTTTGAGAAGGCCGGCATTACCGAGCCCCCCAAGACCTACGAAGAACTGGTGGACGTGTGCCTCAAACTCAAGAAGGACGGCATCTCCGAGTACCCCATCCTCTGGATGGCCGGCCAGGGGGCAGAGCACCTGACCTTCCAGTTCTACCAGTTGGTCTGGAACTGGGGCGGCACGGTCTTTGACAAGGACGCCAACCCCACCCTCGGCCCTGGCTCCAAGGCCCGCGAAGCCCTGGCCTGGTGGGCGAAGACCTTCCAGGAGTGGAAGATCACCGCTCCCGAGTCGCTGGAACTGCGCTACATCCCGGCCTGCAAGGCCTTCTGGACCGGGAAGTACACCTTCCACTTCTTCCCCCACCACTACTACATGAGCCTCCTGAACAGCGAGGCCGAGTCGCCCATCAAGGGGCGGGTCAAGCAGATGATGTGCTTCGGCGACGGCCGCACCATGGGCTGGACGGAGATCTTCACCCTCGGCTCCACGGCGAAGAGCAAGGAGTGGGCCTGGATGCTCCTCCAGGCCGCGGGCGGCAAGACCAAGGACGGGAACTACACCGCGGCCATGAAGTACGGCATCGGCGCCATGCTGGGCAGCGGCTTCAACAGCGTGAACCGCCACCCGGCCATCCGCGAGGCCTGGAAGAAGTGGACGGACGTGGACCTGAACCTGAAGCAGTGGGAGAAGGCCACGGTGAAGTTCATCGTCGTCCCGGCCATGATGAAGCCCTGGCACCAGAAGTGGCAGGACGCGGCCCAGGTCTCCATCGCCAACTGCCTGGCCGGCAAGATCACCGCGGACCAGGCCTGCGATGAGATGATCGCCAAGCACAAAGAGGTGGCCGGCTAGGGCGCAGGCCGGCTCAGCACGCGCACGGGGTGGCCCTGCCCACAGGGCCACCCCGCCTTCTCTTGACCGAACCGAGGAGGACTCCCATGGAGCGGACCGAGGCCTTCCGGCCTTCCCTTTGGGCGCGGCTCCGGACCTGGGTGGGCAAGGGCGAGATCAGGCCAGGCCTCCTGGCCTTCCTGTTGGTCCTGCCAGCCATCCTGTTCCTCCTGGCCATCATCGCCTATCCGATCCTCTACGCCCTGTGGCTCTCCCTCCACGAAGTGACCCTCAAGGGCCTGGCCAAGGGGGAACTGCCCTTCGTGGGCCTCAAGAACTACAGCACCATCTTCCGAGACCCCGTCTTCTGGCGTTCCATGCTCCACTCGGCCGAGTTCGTGGGGACGACGGTGGCCCTGGAGGTGACCTTGGGGCTCAGCATCGCCCTGATCATCAACGACGCCCGGGCCCGCGCCTTCGGCACCCTCAACAAGGCCCTGATGCTCCTGCCCTGGGCCGTCCCCCCCATCGCCAACGGGCTGATGTGGTTCTACATCTACAACCCCTCCTTCGGCTACCTCAACGTCATCCTCTACAAACTGGGGCTCATTGACCAGTTCATGCAGTTCGCCGGCAACCCCAAACTGGCCCTGTTCTCGGTGGTGGTGGCCTTCATGTGGCGGGTGACCCCCTTCTCGGTGCTCCTCTTCCACGCCGCGCTCCAGGGCATCCCCGAGGACCTCTACGATGCGGCCAAGGTGGACGGGGCCGGGGCCCTGGCGAGGTTCCGCTTCATCACCTTCCCCCTCATCCGTTCCACGCTGGCCATCGTCCTGGTCCTGCGCACGGCCTTCGCCTTCATGGTCTTTGACGAGATCTTCGCCATCACCGCCGGTGGCCCTGGCGATAGGACGTGGGTGGCCTCCTGGTACACCTACCAGCACGCCTTCAGTTACCTGGAGATCGGGGTGGGCGCGGCTGCGGCCTACATGATGGCCCTGGTCATCGCCATCATCACCGTGACGTACGTCCTGGTGGTCTACCGCCGGGTGGAGTACGCATAGGGGGGAGCGACCATGGCCCGAACGGTGCGTCGGCGGCTTCGGTTGGACTCCATCGCCATCAGCCTGGCCAATGTGCTGGTGACCCTGTTCATCCTCGGCCCGGTTTTCCTCCTCTTTCTGGGGGCCATCCAGACGGAGAAGTCCCTGGTGGAGGATTACATGCGCCTCATCCCCACCCAGGTGACCCTTCAGAATTTTGAAGTCATCCTCCTGGGCCGGGAGGACATCCTCCACGACACGGGCTTCTACCACCTGCCGAGGATCATCTTTGAGTTCAAGCGGGTCTTCCTGAACAGCCTGATCATCGCCACCACGACGACGGTGTTGAACCTCCTCGTGGGGTCCATGGCCGCGTACGCCATTGCCCGGCTGCGCCAACGGTGGACGCAGGGCTTCATGTACACCAACCTGGCCAGCCGCATGGTCCCCCTCATGGTGTTGATGGTCCCCCTGTTCGTCACCCTGCGGACCCTCAAACTCCTGAACACGCTCGTCGGCGTGATCATCACCCTCACCGGCTTCCTTCTCCCCTACACCATCTGGATCTTGCAGTCCTTCTTCGCCTCCCTGCCGGAGGAACTGGAGGATGCGGCCCGCATTGATGGGTGCACCCGGTTCGGGTCGTTCCTGCGGGTGGTGCTGCCCCTCTCGGCCCCTGGGATGGGCGCGGCGGGGGTGATCGTCTTCATCCTCTCCTGGAACGAGTTCCTCATCCCCTTCATCGTCAACACCAAGGCGGAGGTCTACCCGGTGCCGGTGCTCATCGCCACCCTGGTCACCGATTACCACGTCTACTATTCCCTGGTCTGCGCCTGCATCCTCATGGGGCTCCTGCCCTCGGTGGCCCTGGCCCTGCTCCTGCAGCGCTACGTCACCCGCGGCCTCCTGGCCGGTGCCCTGAAAGGATAGGAAACGGTAGGGGCGCAGCGGTGCTGCGCCCCTACTCTCTCCCGCATCGGTTGGCCGCCCTCGGTGTTGCAATAGGTGACAAAGTCCCCGCGGGGTGCGGGTATGAGGAGGGCTGCCATGGCCAAGGTGCGGGTGGTGACGGATAGTTCCTGGGACATGCCAGAGGAGGTGCGGGCGCGGTACGAGGTCACCGTGGTCCCGCTGGCGGTCATCTTCGGCCAGGAGGAGTTCCTGGAGACGGAACTGACACGGGAGGCCTTCTGGGAGAAGGCCGCTCAGGTCCATCCCCAGACCTCCCAGCCCTCGCCCGGCGACTTTGAGGTCGCCTTCCGCCGCCTGGTGGACGCCGGGCACGACGTCGTCTGCCTCACGGTGACGGGCAAGCACAGCGGCACCTTCAACTCCGCCACCACAGCGGCCGCCAACTTCCCACCGGGCCGCATCGCCGTCTTTGACTCCTGCTCCATCTCGTGGGGCCAGGGGTTCCAGGCTGTGGCCGCGGCCCAGTGGGCGGAGGAAGGGGCGTCCCTGGAGGAGATCGTCCGCCGCCTGGAGGACCTGCGCGGGCGCTTGCACGTGTTCATCCTCCTGGACACGCTGGAGTACCTGGAGCGGGGCGGTCGGGCGGCCCTCCTGATGCCCGTGGTGAAGCGGGTAGCGCGGGCTTTCAACATCAAGCCCATCATCAACCTCGTGGATGGAGAACTGACCCTGCGCTCCGCGGCCCGCTCCTACCGCAAGGGGATGGACCGCCTGGTGGAGGAGGCCAAGGCGCTGGCCCCCCTGGAGAAGGTGGCGGTCCTCCACGTGCGTAACCTGGAGGCAGCCGAGACCTTGCGGCGGGAGGTGGCTGCGGCCCTGGGCCTCTCGCCGGAGGAAGTGGGCCTCGGGGAACTGGGCGCGGCCCTTTCGTGCCACGGAGGCCCGGGGATGACGGCCATCGTGGCGGTACGAGCCAGGTCGGGATGACGGGGGGTGCGACAGCCCCCACCTCAGCGGAGAGGAGGAGGGCCCATGGGACGCATTCGGGTGGTGACGGATAGCGCCTGCGACATCCCGCAGGCGGAGGTGGAGCGGTACGGCATCACCATCGTGCCGCTGGTGGTGGTCTTCGGCGAGGAGGAGTACCCAGACCGCCTCCTCTCGCCAGAAGAATACTGGACCAAGGCGGCCCGGGTCCACCCTCAGACGTCCCAGCCCTCGCCTGGAGCCTTCGCCGCAGCCTACCGGCCCATCGTGGAGGCCGGGGACGACGTCTTCTGCATCACCATCACGGGCAAGCACAGCGGCACCTACAGCACCGCCCTGGCGGCCGCGGCGGAATTCCCGCCGGGCCGTGTCACGGTTTTTGACTCCCTGTCCCTCTCCCAGGGGCAGGGGGTCCAGGTGGTGGAAGCGGCACGCCTGGCTGAAGAGGGGGCCTCGGCCGAGGAGATCGTGCGCCACCTGCAGGAACTCCAGCGCCGCATCCACATCTTCATCCTCCTGGACACCCTGGAGTACCTGGAGCGGGGCGGCCGGGCGGCAGCGCTGATGCCCGTGGTGAAGCGGGTGGCCCAGGCCCTGAGCATCAAGCCCATCCTGAACCTGGTGGAGGGGGAACTGAAACTGGTCTCCGCGGCCCGCTCCTACGAGCGGGGGCTGAGCCGCCTGGTGCAGGAAGCCGTGGCACGGGCGCCTTGGGAGTCGGCGGGCGTGCTCCACGCCCTGGCCCCCCAGGCGGCGGAGGCGGTGGCCGACCGCCTGGCCCAGGAGACGGGCTTCCCGCGTGCCTCCATCCTGGTCATGGAGACGGGCTCGGTCCTCTCGTCCCACGGAGGCCCCAGGGTGCTGGGGGTCATCACCGTCACGCGCAGACCCCCACAGGCCACCGGCTGAACGCTTCCCCGTCCGCAGAAAGGAAACACGGAGGGCGCGGGGGGCTCCCGTTCTTGGACCCCCCGCGCCCTCCGCGGCGTTTCCACTCTGCCCGAAGGCCATTTTGTAGTAGGGGCACGGCATGCCGTGCCCCTACTCGCTGCCCATCACCTCCACGCCTTCCCCTTCCACCACCTCGCCCACCACCCACGCGGGCTGTCCCTCTTCCTCACAGCGGGCCAGGAAGGGGTCCAGCACCCGCGGGGGCACAGCGATGAGGAGGCCCCCGGACGTCTCGGGGGTGAAGAGCAAGAGGCGCATCTCCGGCGTGAGGTCGCCGCGGAACGTCACGTGAGGGGCAAAGGCATCGCGGTTGCGGTTGGCCCCGCCGGGGAAGAGCATCTCGTCGGCATACCGCAGCGCGCCGGGGTGGAAGGGGAGGTCCGCGAAGCGGAAGCGCAGTCGGACGCCGCTCCGCTCCGCCATCTCGCAGGCGTGGCCCAGGAGGGCGAAGCCGGTGATGTCCGTCGCGGCGCGGATGGCGAATTCCTGCATGATCTCCGCGGCCTTCTTGTTCAGGCGCATCATCCACTCGGTGGCCACAGCCACGTGTTCCGGCTCGGCCTGGTCGCTCTTGAAGGCCGTGGCGATGATCCCCACCCCCAGGGGCTTGGTCAGGATGAGGACGTCCCCCGGGCGCGCGCCAGCCTTCGTGCTGACCCGGTCCGGGTGCACGATCCCCATCACCGCCAGGCCGTACTTGGGCTCGTCGTCGTCCACCGTGTGGCCGCCGGCAATGGCCCCGCCAGCCTCCAGGACCTTCTCGGCCCCACCTCGCAGGATCTCCCGGATCGTCTCCTCCGGCAGGTCGGCGGGGAAGGCAGCGATGTTCAGGGCCAGGACGACCTGCCCCCCCATGGCGTAGACGTCGCTCATGGCGTTGGCCGCGGCGATGGCCCCGTAGGCATAGGGGTCGTCCACGATGGGCGTGAAGAAGTCCACCGTCTGGATGACGGCCACCTCGTCGCTCAGGCGGTACACCGCCGCATCGTCGGGCACGTCCAGGCCCACCAGGAGGTCCGGGAACCGGCCTGGCGGAAAGATTTCCCGCAGGGGGCGCGTGACCCGCGCCAGGGCCTCAGGGCCCCGCTTGGCCGCTCAACCGGCCGCTTTGGTCAGGGCCGTCAGGCGGATGGGGCCCTGGGGCCTGGCCCGCAACTCGCAGGACTCGCCCATGCCTTGCCTCCCTAGACAGGATTCTTCCCGGCATCCCGCCGGGAAGGGAGCAGATGGACGCCCTCCACCTCCACGCGGGCATCCGAAAGGGTTTTCTCCACCTCCGCCCGCTCGTCCCACCGGAAGCGCAGGGCCGTCCCACAGTCCGAACTCAGTTCCCGCGGCGTGGGGATCAGTTTCACCTCAAGGCCTGCCTTCTGGCACACCCGCTCGGCGCGGATGGCCAGGCTGATGGAACGGAAGAGGGCCACCCCGTAGGTCACAGGCTCACCACCTTCCCCGCTTGCAGCAACGTCTCCGCGATGGTGTACATGTTGGAGACCTGTCCCACCGCCACCTGGTCCGTCAGCCCGAAGTACCCCAGGCAGGTCCCGCAGGCCAGGATCTCCACCCCTTGCGCGGCCAGCGCCTGCAGGTCCTCCAGGACGGGCGACCCCTTCACCACCAACTTCACCCCGCTGTTGAGGAAGACCACCTTGTCGGGCAGCGGCTGCACCTCCCCCAACGTGTGGAAGAAGCCGCGCACGAGGAGGGTGCCCAGTTCCGGCGCGTCCCCGCGGCCGAACTGCTCGCTGGGGACCAGGAGCACGAGCGGCCCCTGCGGGGGTGCGGCATGCACCTGGGCCGCGGCCTCCAGTTCCTGGCGCGGTTCTTTCCCGCCCTTCCGGATGTGGATGTAGGTCCCATCTTCCCGCTGCTCCACGGCCACCGCGTGGCCGGCCTTCCCGGCCATGCGGACCACGTTTTCCCGGGAAGTGTCGTTATCCACGATGGTGATCACCTCATCGTGGGCTTCCAACGCTTTGCGGGTGAGGATGACCGGCTGCGGACAGGGCAGCCCCCGTGCATCTACCACGTGTGCCATTGTCGTGCTCCTCCTCAGGCTCGCGCCCGGCGTGCGATGGCCCGCACGGCCTCCACCGCGGCGTCCACCTCTTCCAGGGTGGTGAAGCACCCCACGGCGAACCGGACCGTCCCCCTCGGGAAAGTGCCCAGGGTCCGGTGTGCGGCTGGGGCGCAGTGCAGCCCCACCCGGCAGAGGACTCCGTACTCCTCGTCCAGCACGAGGCCCACCTCCGAGGGCTCCAGCCCCTCCACGTTGAAGGAGACGGTCCCGGTCTGGCGGGCCGCGTCCCGGGGGCCGTACACGGTGACCCCGGGGACCTCGCCCAGTCCCTCCAGGAGGCGGGTCGTGAGGGCCTGCTCGTGGGCACGGATGGCCTCCACTCCTCGCTCCTGCACCCAGCGGACGCCGGCCAGGAGCCCAGCCAGGCCCACGGCGTTGGGCGTG
>DAOTYM010000141.1:0-6561 GCA_034434775.1 Anaerolineae bacterium
CGAGGCGGTGCTGAAGCGGGTGGTGGAGGCGACGGAGCGGGTGGTGGGGGATTTCAGTGAGCCCCACACGGGCATCCTCTTTGCCGTGCCCGTGGCCTTCGGCCTAGGGCTGCGGAAGCGGGCGAGAGGGCGTTCGGAGGGGAAGGCGTGACCTCCATCCTGGTTCGGGAAGTCTACGATCCACAGGGGACCTTTTCCCTCCTCGTCCAGAGCGATGAGCCCTTGGAGGAGAGGCTGTCTGCGTGATGTGTCTCGGTCTCCTGTGGCTGCACCGAAGGCGCGCCCTTCTGCTCCTGATGCTCCTGGCTCTCAGCCTGGGGCTTTTGGGTGTTTCCCCCTGGGCGCGCGGTGGAGCACCAGGAGAACCCTCTCTGGAAGACCTGGCCCCATTGCCCCTGGAGGGTTTCCAGCGCCTTCTCGTCTTCGCGCCCCATTGCGACGATGAGGCGCTGGGAGCAGGAGGCCTGATCTTGACTGCGGGCCGCATGGGCATGGACGTACGGGTGGTCATCGCCACCAACGGCGATGGGTACCTGTTCGCCACCATGGACGAGTTCCGCCGCGTCTATCCGAGCCCGCAGGATTTCATCCGCATGGGCAACCTGCGCCAGCAGGAGTCCCTGGAAGCCCTCCAGTTCCTGGGTGTCCCTCCTGAGCAAGTCCTCTTCCTGAGTTATCCGGACCGAGGGCTTGCAGCCCTGTGGACGAACAACTGGCGGGCCTCCAAGCCCTACCGATCGCCTTACAGCCGTGCGGACCGCAGTCCGTATCCCCTCACTTACAATCCGCAGGCTGTTTATGCCGGCGAGCACCTGCTGGCCGACCTTCTCTCCATTTTGGAATCCTTCCGGCCGGACTTGGTGGTTTACCCTCACCCCAACGACACCCATCCCGATCACTGGAGCCTGAGCGCCTTTGTCCGATTGGCCCTGGCCTTGGCACAACAGAGGGACCCGGGCTATCGCCCGCACGCGTACGCGTATCTGGTCCACCGGCCCGGTTTTCCAAACGGAAGGGGATTCCACCCCGAAGGAGGGCTGCTCCCTCCGGCCCCCCTTTTCCAGGTGACGCCGCGGTGGTTTCGGCTGGACCTGAGCGAGGGGGATGCCTTGCGCAAGTGGGCGGCTATCCAGGCATACCGGAGCCAGTTCCGCCTGATGCGCACCTTCCTGGAGTCGTTCGCTCGGGACAACGAACTGTTCGCGGAGGTAGGCTCGCCCGACCTGCCCGTGCTGGCAGAGGGGGATCCCCGGAACCCTTCCACATGGCGGGACCGGGAGGGAGAGCCCATCGCTCCAGTGCAACGGGATCCGGCCAGGGATTTCTTCGGGCGAGACGTTGTCGCTGGGGGAGACTTGGTTGCCCTGTACGCGGCCCAGAGGCCGGACGGTTCTCTTGTCACGTGCGCGCAGGTGCGGGGCCGCGCCACGCGTGCTCTGGTCTATACCCTGCGCGTCAAAGCCGTGGGCCCCGATGGCTTCAAGGACCTCGTGGCCCGCAGCGACCGCGTGTTGCACCGCTCCTTCTCTACCACGCTCTCAGGCCCCTATGCGTGCCACCAGATTGCCTCGGATGTCTTGGGGAGGCCCCAGTTCCTCTTCGTGGGAGCGGAAGTGAAGGGGGCTGAGCCCCTCGTCCTGGACCGAGCCGCCTGGCAGCTTCTGGAGGTCGCCTCGCCGTAGCGATTCAGAAGCAGAGCACGCCTCCCTACGTGCCCTGGAATCGCCCCTACCGTCTGGGCAGGGGTGGCTCAGGACCAGGGCGCGTGCGGGTTGGAAGCCGGAGGGCCCGTTGTGGTATAATCCGGCTTGGGAGGGGGTTTGTCATGCCCAGGCCGCGGTGGGAGAAGGAAACGGATTGCGCCCTCGCACTGGCCCTCGCTGTCGCGGGCTGTGCTCTCTACGTGAGGACCCTGGCGCCCTCCGTCGTGGCCCTCTTTGACGACAGCCTGGAGTTCCAACTGGTCTGCTACCAGTTGGGGATCGCCCACCCCACCGGTTACCCCCTCTACACCCTCTTGGGGAAACTCTTCACCTTCCTCCCCGTGGGGGATGTGGCCTACCGGGTGAACCTCCTCTCTGCGGTGGCTGGGGGCTGCACATGGCCTTTCCTCTTCGCCGTGGGCCGTGCCCTGGGGCTCTCCCCTGTCTTCTGGTCCCAGGCCACCGTGGCGGAGGTCTACGCCCTGCACAGCCTCTTCGTGGCCCTCATCCTGTGGCTTGCAGTGCGCTGGGGCCAGGCCCGCGACCCCTGGGCAGCGCGGAGGGGGCTCTGGGCGCTCGCCTTTGCCCTGGGCCTGAGCCTGGCGCACCACCGCATGACGCTCCTCCTCCTGCCGGCCCTGGTCGTCTACGCTGGGTGGGTGGGGCTGAGCCGCCAACTCTCGGCGCAGCGCCTGGTCCTGGGGGCCCGCCGGAGGCCGGGGCTCTGGGGGCAGGCTGCGGGGGCTTTGGCCTTCCTCGCCCTGCCCCTGGCCTTCTACGCCTACCTCCCCCTTCGGGGGCGGGTGGTGACCTCCTTGGACGGGCAGTACGTCAACACCTGGTCGGGCTTCTGGGCCTGGGTGCTGGCGCGGGCCTACAACGTCTTCCTGGGTGAGAACCCGCTGGCGCGCGACCTGGATGCGGCGTTCTACTTCGGCCTCTTCCGCGAGCAGTTCGGGCTCCTGGGCCTGGCCCTGGCGGGCCTGGGGGTGCTTTCGCTCCTGCGGCGGCCCCGGGAGTGGGCCTTGCTAGCCCTGGCCTTTGCCGTGCAGACGGCGTTCGCCCTCCAGTACCGCGTGGGCGACGTGGAGGTCTTCTTCCTGCCGGCCTTCCTCCTGGCCGGGATGTTCCTGGGGGCGGGTGTCTCCCTGTGGGGCGAACTGGGGCAGGCCCTCGCCGAGCGGGGCCTTGGCCGGCCAGCCGCGCTCCTGGGGCGCGCGCTGAGTTTCCTGGCCCTGGGGGGCGTGGTGTACGGGGGCATGGTCCACTTCCCGGCCGCCGACCGCAGCCAGGATTGGCAAGTGTACGACTACGGGCTGGACGTCCTCACGCAGCCCCTGGAAGAGGGAGCCACCCTCGTGGGCATCCTGGGGGAGACGACCTTGGTCCGGTACTTCCAGGAGACCCTGGGCCTGCGGACCGACCTGCGCCTGGTCGCGGCCGATGACGAGCACGCCCGCTTGGCCGCCCTCCGCGAGGCAGTGGCCCGGGGCGAGGCGGTCTACCTCACGCGGGAACTCCCGTGCCGGGACCCTGCAACCCTCTGCGCCCCGGCCGAGTTCCAGATGACGGCTGTGGGGCCGCTCGTGCGCGTCTGGCCCAAGGGAGGGGCGGCGGTACCTGCACCCCAGGTCCCGCTGGACGCGGCTATGGGCCCGGAGGTCGCCCTGGAGGGGTACGGGCTCCTCCTGCGGGAAACCCACGGTGGGGCTATCCTGCGGGTGACGCTGCACTGGGTGGCGCACACACGCCCGGAGGGGGACTACAAAGTCTCGGCCCGGCTTCTGGACCCCGGGGGCGAGCCGGTGGCCGCGGTGGACGACGTGCCGGTCCACCGGGCCTACCCGACGCCCTTCTGGGGGGCTGGCGAGTGGGTAACGGACGTCTACGACCTGCCGGCGCCCGCGGGCCTGGGCCCGGGATGGCAGGTCCTGGTCATTTTGTACGAGGCCGACTCCCTTCAAGAGGTGGGGCGGGCGACGATCCCGCTCCCGGAGACCCTGGCGCCCTGAGCGAGGGCACAGGAGGAAGGAGCATGGATACCGATCTCTCCCTTGCGAGCCCGGCGCAATCCCGCGCAGCCCGGGGCCGCTGGCTCACGGTCGCGGCCCTGGGCTTCGGCCACTTCGTGGACCAGGGCGAGGGCCAGGCCATGTCCACCCTCTTCCCGGCCATCCGCGATGCCCTGGGCCTTTCCTACAGCCACCTGGGGGTCATCGCCACCATCCGCCTGATCCTCCAGACCCTCAGCCAGCCGGTCTGGGGGTACTTGGCCGATCGCTTCAACCGCAAATGGGTCATCGTGTTCGGGACGGGCATCTGGGGGCTGTGGACGGTGGCCTGCGGCCTGGTGACGAACTACTGGCAACTCCTGTGGGTGCGAGCCATCGCCGGGATCGGGCTGGGCTGCCTGATGCCCCCCACCTTCTCCCTCATCTCGGACCTCTTCGGCCCCCGGGAGCGGGGGAGGGCCATGGGGGTGCTGGGGGGCGTGGGGTACCTGGGCATTGTGCTGAGCGTCCTGGGGCTGGGGTTCCTCCTGCGGGACCCGGTGATGGGCTGGCGGTACGGCTTCATCTCCCTGGGCCTGGCCAGCGTCCTTTCTGGCGTGGTCATCGCCCTCGTCGTCAAGGAGCCGCCCCGCGGGGCCGCCGAACCGGAACTGCAGGACGCCATCACCTACGAGGCAGCGGGGCGGTTCGTCATCCGCCGGGAGCACCTGGGCCTCATCTTCCGCATCCCCACCATGTGGGTGATCTTCGTCCAGGGGGTGTTCGGCGTCATCCCGTGGGTGATCATGGGGACCTACTTCATCACGTGGCTGGTGGACGTCCGGGGCATCCCCCAGACGCAGGCCCCCATGGTCTTCGCCGCCATCGTGGTGGGCCAGGTGGTGGCCAACGTGGTGGGCGGCGTGGTGGCTGACTGGGCCGACCGCAGGAGTCCAGCGTACGGCCGCATCGTCGTGGCGCAGTTTTCCATGTTCAACGGCATCTGGATGACCTACGTCCTCTTCACCCGCACGGGCGGTCTCACCTTCGTCCAACTGACGGCCTTCGCCTTCGTCGTGGCCTGCTTCATCGGGTGGGCGGGCAAGGGCTCGCGCGATCCCATCCTCCAGGGCGTCCTCCTGCCGGAACTGCGGAGCACGGCCTGGGCCATCGCTGGCGCGGTAGAGGGGTCGCTTTCGGCCCTCAGCGCGTTCTGGGCTGGCTGGCTGGCCGACCGGCTGGGCCTCCAGGCCACCCTCCTCGCTGTGCCCGGTTCGTGGGTCCTCCTCTGGCTGGCCTGGCTCTCTTTCTACTGGGTCTACCCGCGCGATTCCCTGCGGCTGCGGGCGGCGATGGCAGCCCGTCGCAAGGAACTGGAGGGAGCGCGTGCCGAGGCCGAATAGCGCCGCAGCGCGGCCTTCGGAGCCCCTGGTGCAGGTCGTGGGCTTCCATTACGCCTACCCTGCGCCGATGCCAGGGATGGGGCCTGCCTGGGCGCTCCGAGGCGTGGACCTCACGGTGCAGGAGGGAGAGGTCCTGGCGCTGATGGGGCCGACCGGAGCGGGCAAGAGCACCCTCTGCATGGCCCTGGCGGGCCTGGTGCCCCACGCCACCGGCGGCACCGTCCGGGGGGAGGTGCGAATCGCTGGGCGGAGCCTGCGGGAGACGCGCCCGGCCGCCCTCGTGGGGACTGTGGGCCTCGCCTTCCAAGATGCGGGGAGCCAACTGTTCAACGCGACGGTGGAGACGGAGGTCGCCTTCGGCCCGGAAAGCCTGGGCCTTCCCCCTGCGGAAATCGCCCAGCGCGTGGCCTGGGCCCTCAGCGTGGTGCGCCTGACGGGCTTGGAGGAGCGCTCCCCCTTCCACCTCTCCGGCGGGCAGCAGAAACGCCTGGCCCTCGCCAGTGTCCTGGCCATGCGGCCGCGGGTCCTGGTCCTGGACGAACCCCTGGCCGGCCTGGACCCGGTGGGGCGTGAGGAAGTCCTGGAGGTCCTCTGGGAGTTGCGGGAGGCTTCCCGGGCCACCCTCGTCCTGGCGGAGCAGGATAGCGAGGCCGTGGCCCACCTGGCGGACCGGGTGGCGGTCCTGGCGGAAGGGCGCATCGTGCTGGAGGGCTCCCCGCGGGAGGTCTTCCGCCACGTGGACGCCCTGCGGGAGGTGGGGCTGCGCGTCCCCCAGGTGACGGAACTGGGGGCCTGCCTGGGGGCGCGGTGGGGGAGGGCGTTCCACTTCCTCACGCCTGCGGAGGCAGCCGATGCCCTGCGGAGGGAACTGGCCTCTCGGCCTGGGGGACCCAGGGCGCCCGCTGCGCTGCGGGGGAGCGGGGGAGCGCAGCCACCCGGCCCTGCCCGCGCTCCAGCCCTGCGGGTGGAGGGGGTTTCGTACCAGTACCCCAACGGCGTCTGGGGCGTGCGGGAAGTGGACCTCTGTATCCCGCCGGGCGAGTTCCTGGCCGTGGTCGGGCAGAACGGCGCGGGGAAGTCCACCCTGGCGCGGCTCCTGAACGGTCTCCTGCGGCCCACGGCGGGCCAGGTGTGGGTGGGGGATGTGCGCACCACCGAGCGCCGCGTGGGGGAACTGGCCCGCTGGGTAGGGCTCTGCTTCCAGAACCCCGATGCGCAGATCTTCAGCGACTCGGTGGCGGCGGAGGTGGAGTTCGGCCTGCGCAACCTGGGCCTGCCGCCGGAGGAACGCCGGGCGCGCGTCCAGGAGGCGCTGGAGCGGTTCGGGTTGCTTCCCTATGCGGAGGTGCCCCCCGCGCTCCTGGGGTTCGGCGACCGGCGGAAGGTGACGCTGGCGGCCCTCTACGCCATGCGGCCGCCGGTGTGGGTGCTGGACGAGCCCACCGCGGGCCTGGACGCCCGCAC
>DAOTYM010000142.1:0-9009 GCA_034434775.1 Anaerolineae bacterium
TGCAGTCTCGTAGGGGCGCACGGCCGTGCGCCCCTACTCCACCCCTCAGATTGCATATCGTCAAGAACCGCCGTGGCGTAGTACTCGGTTCTCCCTTGGGGTCCCGGACTGGAGAGGGAGGAGCCAGGGGGGCAGGGAGGTCCGAGGTGCGTCCCCCGCCCCCTGGGGACACGGCCAGCGCGGCTCCGTTGACAACCCCAGCCCTTTCGGCTATAATGGGCCCCGAAGTGGCTCCCCGGGAGCATCCTCTCCGGGTGGGCTGTGTTGTAAATAAGGGAACGTTTGCGGTTGAAAAGACTCCACGCCAGGAGGCAGGTGACCCGGCTGCCCCGCAAGGGTCTCTCTACAAAGGGGCAACCGGGTTATCGCGCAGGGCCTGCAAAGGCTTGGGGTGAAGGGGAGCGCGGGCCATGGCGTCAACAAGGCCGGTGGCACAGAACAGCCAGGACGGAGAACCGTGCCCTCCCCTGCCGATCCGACCAGGGGAGGTCCGCCAGGGCAAGATCCTCCAGGAGGACCCCGAAGGGCTCCTGGTGGAGGTGGACGGCCTGAAGGGGCTGGTGCCCCAGGAAGACCTGGATAGGTTGGACGAGGACGTGCGGTCCAGCCTCACCCCGGGGAGGGAGATCAGCCTCTACGTCCTGCACCCGCGCGATGACGACAGCCCCCTGTTCTCCATCTCCCGGGCCCAGGTGGTGGAGGACTGGCGCCGGGCCCAGGAGATGGCCGAGAAAGGAACCCTGCTGGAGGCGGAAGTGGCCGGGTGCAACCGGGGAGGCCTGGTGGTCCCCTTTGGCAGCCTGCGGGCTTTCGTCCCTGCCTCCCAGGTGACTGGCATCCGCCGCTCCAGCACGGCCGCGGAGAAACGCCGCCAGTTGCGGGCCCTGGTGGGCCAGCGCCTCTGGTTCAAGGTGGTGGAAGTGGACCAGGCCCGTGGCCGCCTGGTCCTTTCGGAACGCCAGGGGCGCCGCCTCCACCGCCAGCAGCGCAAGGCCGAACTGATGGAGACCCTGAAGGAAGGGGCTGTGGTGAAGGGTGTCGTGTCCAGCCTCTGCGAGTTCGGGGCCTTTGTGGACCTGGGCGGCGCCGACGGCCTGATCCACATCTCGGAGATCGCCTGGACGCCGGTCCAGCACCCTTCGGAGAAACTCCAGGTTGGGGATGAAGTGGAGGCAGTGGTCCTGCGGCTGGACAGGGAGAAAGGGCGCATCGCCCTCAGCCTGAAGCGCCACCAGCCCAACCCCTGGGACACCGTGGCCCAGCGCTACCGGGAAGGACAGTTGGTGGAGGGGGTGGTCACCCGCCTGACCGATTTCGGAGTCTTCGTGGAGGTGGAGCCCGGCGTGGAAGGCCTGGTCCACATCTCCGAACTGGCGGAGGACCTGATCCTGGACCCAGTGGAAGTGGTGGACGAGGGGGAGCCGCTCCTCCTGCGGGTGATCCGGGTGGATGCCCCGGCCCGCCGGTTGGGGCTCAGCCTCCGACGGGTGACGGGCCAGGAATGGGCCGAGTGGGCCCGTCGCAAGGGAGCCGGGGGAACAACCAGGACCCGCTGACCAGCGGCTGCATAGGTCGGACCACGATGGACGAACTGGAAGACGAAGCCTTTATCCAGGAACTGGAAGACCTGGCCGCCGAGGAGGCGGAAATAGAAGAAGAACTGAAGGCTTGGGAGTCCGAGGAAGACCTCTGGGCCCTGTCTGGCGAGCCGGACCCCGTCCGCCTGTACTTCCAGGAGATGGCCCGCACCCCTCTCCTCACGCCCGAGGAAGAGGTGGAACTGGCCCGGCGAGTGGCTGAGGGGCGCGAGGCCGCCGAGCGCCTGGCGAAGGGGGGCAAACGCCTCTCGGAGGAGAAACGGAAGGAACTGGAGGAAAAGGTCCGCCAGGGGCAGCAAGCCCGCGACCACCTGATCCGCGCCAACACCCGGCTGGTGGTGGGCGTGGCCAAGCGGTACCGGGGTTGGGGCATCCCCTTTGAGGACCTGATCCAGGAGGGGAACATCGGGCTGATGCGGGCGGTGGACCGCTTTGACCACCAGAAGGGGTACAAGTTCAGCACCTACGCCACTTGGTGGATCCGGCAGGCCATCACCCGTGCCCTGGCAGACCAGGGCCGGACCATCCGCCTGCCTGTCCACATCGGGGAGGAGGTGCGGCGCCTGCGCCAGGCGGAGGAGAGCCTGGCCGAGCGGCTGGGGCGCGAGCCCACCCTCCGCGAACTGGCCGAAGAGACGGGCTTCCCCATCCGCCGCATCCGGTGGCTCCAGCGCATCTCGCGGCGCCCGGTCTCCCTGGAGAGCAAGGTGGGCGACAGCGAGAACGACAGTTCCCTGGCCGATTTCGTGCCGGACGAGACGGCCCTCTCGCCCACCGACTCAGCCGCCCTGGAGGGGCTGCGGGAGGAGATCCGCGAACTCCTGGACCAGTTGAGCGAGAGGGAGGCCGAGGTGCTGCGGCTGCGCTACGGCTTCGTGGATGGCAGGCCCTACACCCTGAAGGAAGTGGGGGAGAAACTGGGGATCACGCGGGAACGGGTGCGCCAGATTGAGGCCAAGGCCCTGCGCCGCCTGCGCCACCCCTTCCGCAGCAAACGCATCCGGGACTTCGTGGGCCGCTGAGGTCCCGCATTTCAGCAGGAGGAAGGCTGACACGCGCATGGCCAAAGGGAAAAAGGAAGAGAAGTTGGAAATGGAGGGCACCGTCGTAGAGGCGCTGCCCAACACCATGTTCAAAGTGCGCCTGGATTCCGGGCACGAGGTCCTCGCCTACCTGAGCGGCCGGATGCGCAAGTACTACATCCGGGTCCTCCTGGGCGACCGCGTGCTGGTGGAACTTTCCCCCTACGACCTGACCCGCGGGCGCATCACCTACCGCTTCAAGAAGAAAGCCGCCATCCCCGAGGAAGAAGAATAGAAGGCATGCCCTAGGCGTCTTCCCCTGGCTGCCCCTCCACGGCCGCACCGCGGGGGGTGCACCATCACCCTCTCTGCCCCTTGAGGCCACCCTGTGGCTCGGGCACCCAGAGAGAGAGAGGGAAACTGGACCCCACTGATGCCTCTCCTCCAGGCCGTCGGGGTGTGCTCCTCCTAGCACACCTGCCCACCTTCAGCAACTGAGCAGTTCCCTCCCGTGAGGGGCTGGCTGGCGGAAGGCCCCGCCCTTCACTCCAGCCGCTTGCGGAAGCGGAGCGAAGCCACGCTCAGGAGCACCAGGCCGAAGACCACGAGGGCCAGCGCCTGCTCCTGCAGGAACTGGAGCCCCACCCCCTTGAGGATGATGCCGCGGACGATGACCAGGAGGTACGTCAGGGGGATGGCGTAACTGAGGGCCTGCAGGACGGGCGGCATGGCGGCAATGGGGAAGAGGAACCCCGAGAGGAAGATGGACGGCAGCACCGTGAACCACACGAGGAGCATCGCCTCCCGCTGGGTGCCGGCCAGGGTGGAGATCAGGAGCCCCAGGCCCAGCGAGGTCATGAGGGAGACGGCCGCGAGGGCCAGGAGCAGCCCCACGCTCCCGTGGATGGGAACCTTGAACCAGAGGGTCCCGATGGCCAGGACCTCCAGGAGGTCCACGAAGGCGATGGCCACGTAGGGGACCAGTTTCCCCACCACCAGTTCTGCCGGCCGGACAGGGGTGACGATGAGGAGTTCCAGCGTCCCCTGCTCCCGCTCCCGCACGATGGCCAGCGCGGTCAGCATGGTGGTGAGGACCTGGAGGACGATGGCGATGAGCCCCGGGATCATGAAGTTGGCGTTCTTCAGGTTGGGGTTGTACCACACGCGGGTGCGCACCTCCACGCCCGCGGGCTGCACGGCGACGCCCCGCCGGGCCAGGTTCAGGGCCACCAGTTCTGCCGAGAGGGCCTGCCCCAGGGCCTGGGCTGCGGAGAGCGCGCTGGTGGCCACCGTGGGATCGGACCCATCAATGGCGAAGCCCACCTGGGCCAAGCGGCCCGAAAGGACCGCCTCCCCGTACCCCGCCGGGATGGAGAGGCCAGCCCGCGCCTTCCCGGCGTTGATCAGGTAGGCCATCTCCTCCTCGTCCTCCACCGGGTACAGGAAGTCAAAGTAGCCCGAGGCCTCAAAGGCCCGTAGGAGGGCCCGGCTGGCCGAGGTCCGGTCCCGGTCCAGGTACGCGGTAGGGAGGTGGTCCACCTCTGTGACGGCGGCGTAGCCCAGGAGGATGAGTTGCACTACGGGGATGAGGAACATGATGACCAAGGTCCGTGGGTCCCGGAGGATGTGGAGGAACTCCTTGCGGATCACGGAGCCGATGCGACGCAGCATGTTCTCCCCCCGGAACCTCCAGCGACCGCCCGCAGGAGAGGGCCTCGGCTTTCAAGGGGATGGAGGGCGCAAGCCCCCTGGCTCAGGGGCGAAGGGACGGCCTCCCTCTACCCCAGCGGCTCTTTGTAGATGGCGAACTTGCAGGAGGGGTGCCCCATGGCCACGCACTCAAACTCTTCCACGCGGTACTCCCGGCCGGTGGCCCAGACGATCCCCTCCCGCAAGAGGCCCACGGCGGCGTGGCAGATGGGCCGGTCCGCTTTGCGCCCCCAGCAGACCGGGCAGCGGTCTATGCCGTAGACGAAGCGGTCCTCCTCTTCCTTCACCCAACTGATCTGGTCGCTGAACTGGGTGAAGACCCGGGCCATGCCCGGCAGGCCGATCTTGAGGCGGATGTTGAGGGGCAGGAGTTTGAAGGCCGCCCCGGCCACACCAGCCACGGCGCTGAAGTCCTCGTAGGCGATGGAGAAGGCGGCCCGCGCCGCCCGGATGGCCAGGCCCCGGCCGCCCCGAGGGCCGTACATGTCGTCCAGCGCCTGGTTCAGGGCGGCGAAATCGTCAAAGAGGACCTCGCGGTCCAGGTTGTTGGGCGGGTAGGCCTCTATCCAGTGGTGCAGGCCAGCCAGGTTGAGCACAGCGGTCAGGCCCCGCCGTCCCATCACTTCCTCCAGGGCCAGGAGGTACGCCCGGCCGATCTTGTTGGGGTAGTAATAGCGCGGCTTTTCCTGGGGACCAGGGACTTCCGCGCGGAGGGCTTCCTGCACCGCTTCCGGGGGCTGCTCGTAGGCGGGTTTCTCTTCCTGAGCGGGATCGGAAGGGATGGTCACTGGCTACCTCCTCCCCAAAGGCCACTGCCTGCGGTTGACACCGCCATTATAGCAGGTTTGCCCCCGCGGCACAAGAACGGGCCGAAGCGGCCAACGCCTCGCGGCCGGGTGGGAAGCCGCCGAGTCAAACCGGGGCACGAGCGGGTGTGGGCCTGTGCCGGTGCCGCCCCCGCAGGCTGTAGGGGCGATTCATGAATCGCCCCTACTGGGGTAGTTCGGTGGGATGTCCAGCCGTGGGTGGGGGCGGTTATGTCAAACCTCGGACTTGACGCCGCGGCCGTTCTGTAGTATCCTGGCCTTGCGAAGCGAAGGAATGCCCCCGGCACCCGACAGGAAACGGGGAGGTGCGTGCCATGTCCATGGACCGCCGCAGCGCGCTCTTGGTTGCTGTGCTCATCTTCCTCAACGTTGCCATCTTCGGTTGCCTGTTCCTCATGGTGACCGGCAAAGTGGTGCCTTGACCCGGAAGGCCTCTGCTCCCCCGGCCCTCTTTCCACACCCAAGGGGGAACCTGCCATCCACGGAGGGGAGAGGGCCAGGGGATGGGGAGGACAGGCCCTTTCACCTGCTTCAAGGAGGGATGCTCCACAGCCATGTCGCCGCGCCGACCGCTCTCAGAGATGGCCAGAGCCTGCCCCCTCGGGGTATGGGCCCTGCTCCTGGGCCTGGCCGGGCTCCTCGCTTGGTGCGCTGGAGACCCGGCCCAGGCCGCCGCCTGGTTCCAGTCGCCCGCATCGCCCCTCAGGCCAGGCTCCCTGGCGGGGCCGCCCGGCCTCCTGCCAGCGCCAGGGAGGGCCGTCCAGGCTTCCTTCTGGGTGGCGGGGCTGGCCCTGGCCACCGTGGTGGGCATTGCCCTGTTGCTCCACTGGACCTGGGGGCCATCCCCGACCTCTGGGGAGGAGGGGCGAGGTGAGGGTGCTTCGTAAGGCGCTCCAAGGCCTCCTGGCCTTCTGGGTTGTGTGTTCCCTGGGCGAGGTCCCCCTGGCCGCGCAGGGCCCGGACCCCCTGTCGGCGCTCCTGGACGCGGTCCTTCTGGACCTCTCCTACCTCTGGCTCCTGTGCGGGACCGTGACCTTCCTCGCCCTCTGCGTGGTCCTGGCGGCCCTGATCCTGCGGCCCCGCCGGGGGCGGCGACGGTAGGATGGTCCCTCCCCGCGCCTGGCTCCAGGCCAAGGAGGCCGCGGCTTCTTGGTGGCCCCTCGCCGTTGTAGGCGTGGCCTTCGCCCTGCGCGCTGGTGGCCTGGACTTCCAGAGCCTGTGGCGGGACGAGACCGACGCCCTCTTCTTCGCCACCCGGCCCCTCCCGAGGCTCCTCGCGACCTTCGCCATCCCAGGGCGCAACGGGCCCCTGTACTTCCTCCTCCTAGGGCGGTGGATCGCCCTGGCCGGCAAGACGGAGTTCGCCCTGCGCTTCCCCTCGGTGCTGGCTGGCACGGTGGCCCTGCCCCTTGCGTGGGCCGTGGCCCGCCGGCTGGGCTGCCCCCGCGCCGGGGCCTGGGCCCTGCCGCTCCTCGCCTTCTCGCCCTTCCTCGTTTGGTACGCCCAGGATGCGAAGATGTACGCCACCGTGCTTGTCGCCGTCCTCCTGGGGACGTGGCTCTTCCTCAAGGCCCTGGAGGAGCGGCGGCCTCTCCTCTGGGCGGCTTACGGCCTGGTGGTGGGGGCTTCCCTCTACATCCACCTCCTCACGCTCCTGGCGGTCCCCGTCCACGCTGCCTGGTTTGCCCTGGAGGCCCGCGCCCGCGGCACGCCCCGCGCGGTGTGGATCGGGGCCGCCGTGCTCCTGGCGGCGGCGCTCCCGGTCCTGGCCTGGGGAGTGCCCCTCGTCCTCTCGGGCTACGAAAGCGGCCACGCCTTCTACCCCCTGGGGGCGATGGCGAGGGCGCTCCTCTTCGCCTTCGTGGGCGGCGTAGGGGGGATGCCGGGGCCGTGGGCCCTGGTCCCCTCCCTGTTCCTGGCCCTGGCCGGGGCCGCCCTGGGCCTGGGGGACCGCGCCACCCGGGGAGCCACGCTGCGCCTCCTCTTGTGGCTCGTCCTACCAGTCCTGCTCCTCTTCCTCATCTCCCTGCGGGTACCCCTCTTCACGGAGCGCTACCTCATCTGGACCGCGCCGGCCTGGTCCCTCCTCATGGGGATGGGGCTGGAGCGGGTTGCGGCTGCGGCGCGGAGCACGGCCTCGCGCGGCCTGGCCCTGGCCTGCCTCGCCGCGGTCCTCGCGCTGGACCTCGCCCCCCTGTGGACCCAGAGCCACGTGCCCCTCAAGTCGGACTTCCGCAGCGCGGCCGCGTACGTGGCCGCTCGCTGGGAGCCAGGCGACCTCGTGCTCTTCCAGATGCCCCACGCACGGCGGACCTTCCAGTACTATTGGAAGCGCCCCTACCGCTGGGCGGAGGGGCCCTACACCAACTACGGCCAGCCACCGGAGGAGGTCGCCCGCCAGATGGAGGACTTGACGGCCGGCTCCGGGCGGGTGTGGTTGGTCCTTTCGGAGCCGGAGATGTGGGACCGCCGGGGCCTCACGCGGCGGTGGCTGGAGGAGCACGGGCGGCCGGTGGCCCGCCAGGCCTTTGCGCGGGTGGAGGTCGTCTGCTACCATCTGGGCGGGCCATAGGGTCGCCTCCAGCGCGCCCACCCAGAGGGGCAGACCTCATCCCTCTGCCTGGGCACCCACAGGGGGCGTCCCTACACAAGGGGGAGGGATGTCGCCGCAGACGGCAGGGTGTCAGGAGGGGCAGAAAGCGGCGTGCCCAGGGCACGTCCTGGCGTTGTCCTTCGCGGACCCGAGGGCGGGGGGTTGGCAAGGGCGCGCGCTCTTGCAGAAACGCCTGCTTTCTGGTACCATTCCCCTGGAGGGCTTCGCCGTGCACCGAGCGCGACACCTGGGCGTCTGGATGTTCCTGGCTGTGGGCCTTGCCATCCTCCTGAGCGCATGCCAGCGCGAGGCCCCATCGGTGCCCGTGACCATCCTCGCCGATGGCAAGGCGGTCCAGGTGGCCGTCCCAGGGGGCACGGTGCGGGATGCCCTCGCCGCCGCGGGGGTCTCCGTGGGCGGGCTGGACCGGGTCCGCCCGGACCTCTGGGAGGAACTGCAACCAGGCCTCCAGATCCGGGTGGTGCGGGTGCAGGAAGTGGAAGAAGTCCAGCGGCGGTCCATTCCCTTTGAGCGCCGGGTCCTCCGCAGCGAGGCCCTGCCGGATGGCGAAAGCCGCCTTGTGCAACTGGGCCAGGAAGGCGAAGAGGAGATCGTCTACAAAGTCGTCCTGGAGGACGGGGTGGAAACCCAACGCCTGGAGGTCTCCCGCAAGGTGGTGCGCCCCGTGGTGCACGAGGTGTTGGCCGTGGGGGTGCGGGGGAACCTCCCCTCTGTGCCCATCACTGGCACCATCGCCTACATCTCTGGGGGCAACGCCTGGATGATGCGTGCCGAGAGCGGGGGCCGGCGGCCCCTCACCTCGGCCGGCGACCTGGATGGACGGGTGTTTGACCTCTCCCCCGACGGCCGGTGGCTCCTCTTCAGCCGCATGGTCACCGACACGGCCTCGTCCGCCCTGAACTCCCTCTGGGTGGTCGGGACCACGGTGGTGGGGGAAGAAGCGTGGCCCCTGGGCATTGAGGGCGTGCTCCACGCCCAGTGGGATCAGGCGGCGGCGCGCATCGCATATACCACGGCAGAGCGCAGCCAGGGCTCCCCAGGGTGGAAGGCCCGCAACGACCTGTGGGTGGCGGAGGTCCGCCTCCCCTCGCCGCACGTGACCCCCACCCTGAGCCAGCCGGTGGTGACGCCAACCTTGGTGACCGCCCAGATGCCCGGCGGGGCCTATCCCTGGTGGGGGACGGCCCTGGCCTGGTCGCCCGACGGCAAGCACATCGCCTACGGCACGGCGAACTCGG
>DAOTYM010000143.1:0-2165 GCA_034434775.1 Anaerolineae bacterium
TACGCCATGGACCGCGTAGAAGCAAGAAAACGTCTGGTGCAGACCTACCGAGAGACGGGAAGCATCTCCCACACGGCCTGCCTCTTCCAGGTCGACGTCAAAGACATCCTGGACAAGGGGGCTCTGGGCCCCTCCCTCTGGGACCACCTCCACAAAGGCTGCCTCCCTCGTTACCAGTGGACGGCCTGCGAGAGCCGCTCCCGCCTCCGCTTCCTGGCCTACAGCCACACGCGGACCCTCGCCAATGGCCTCACCTTCCTGAGCCTCGTCCTCTGCTGGCTGCGCCTCCACTTGCGGCCGCACTTCGGCCACGGCATGGGGGGGAAACCTCCCTTGACCTTCTTGCGCACTTTGGAGGAGGGGCGGTACAATGGACCCGACACCCTTGCCCTGTTCCTACCGATCTTGTCGGACGTCATCAGCCCAGACTTCTTCCTCGCCTGTGACCCAGAGGTTGGTAACGATCTGTTGGCCTATTACATGAGGAGGCGTGCCGTGGGCCAGAACCCATCCCCCGTCCCCGGGCCCTCACCTTCTCCGCAGGCGGGTGGGGGGAGGACGAGGTTGTGGGCGGTCCTGGCCGGGGTGGCCGTGGTCGCCCTGGCGGGAGTCCTCTACCTCCTCACCCTGGACGACGGGCTGGAACTGAGGGAACTGGCCGGAGGCGACCTCATCACCCACCAGTACGCGCAGGTGCAGGGGCGTCCTTCCAACGCGCCGGGCTACCCCCTCTACACCATGGGCGGGTGGGTCTGGTTCCGGGTGGGGCGGTTCCTCCTGGGCCGCTGGCTGAACCCCACCTCGGTCCTCTCCCTGTATTCCACCCTGTGGGCGCTGGCGGCACTGGGGATGCTCTACGTCCTGGCCCTCTCGCTGACTGGGGGGCGGTGGCCCTGGGCTGCGCTGGCGACCGCGTTCTACGCCGTGACCTACTTTTTCTGGTACTACGCCGTCACCACGGAGCAGTACACCTCGGCCGTGTTCCACACCCTGGCCATCCTGTGGCTGGCCCGCCGCTGGCAGGTGGAACGGCGGGATGCGCTCCTGGTGGGGCTGGCCTTCGCCTGCGGCGTCGCCCTGGCGCACATGGTCACGGTCCTCCTGGTGGTGCCGGCCCTGGCCTGGTTCGTGTGGCGGGAGGAGCCGGGCCTCCTGCGGAGGGGGCGGCTGCTGGCGGCCATGGCTGCGGTGGCCCTGCTGCCGCTCGTGAGTTACGCGTACGTCTACGCCCGGGGCGCGGCCCATCCGGAGTGGTGGGGGGAGGGGACCTGGCCGGACGCGTGGCACTGGTTCTGGGACTTCGTGAGCACGCGCCAGGGGCGGGAGGAACTGACGTGGAGCCTGGGGCCTTTCACGGAGGAGTTCCCCTGGCTGGTGGTGCGGGAGATGACCTGGCCCGGGCTCCTGGCCGGGCTTGTGGGGGTGGCGCTCATGGGGCAGCGGTGGCGCGGCCTGCTCCTGGGGACCCTGGCGGCCTACTTCGCCTTCTGCTATGTGGACCGGTACGGCAACTGGTACCAGGTGTGGATGCCCATGTACGCGGTCCTGGCGCTGGGCGTGGGGGTGCTCTCGGCGAGGCTGGAGGCCTGGGGGGAGGGGAGGTGGTATGGGACCTGGAAGGGAGCGGCCCTGCGTGGGGTGTTGGCAGGCGGAGTCCTGCTTCTGGCGGCGAACCGCCTGGCCACCTCGTGGCCGGCTGCCGACCAACGGGGCCGGCCCCAGGACGATGGCCTGTGGCCCGGCCTGGCCATCCTGGAAGGGGACCTGCCGCCGGGAGCCGCTGTGCTGGGCCGGGAGGGGGAGGTCCTGTCGCTCCAGTACGTGACCCAGATCTGGGGACGCCGGCCGGACGTCCGCGCGGTCTCCACAACGGAGGCGAAGGCCCTCCTGGAGGCGGGGGGGCGGCCCCTCTACGCCACGGCGGGCGCGCTGCCCCTCGTGTTCCAGGAGGTGGCGGCGGACGTGCGGCTGGATGGGGCTGGGCTGGTGCTGGTGCGGGTGCACCGGGCCGAGCGCGTTTCGGAAGACGAACCGCCCTCCACGGCACGCTTCTTGCACCAGGCATTGGGCGGGGGGCTGGAACTCCAGGCTTACGCGGTGGAGCCTGGCTGTTCTCTGCCGGAGGCGACGCGCCGGTGGCTCCTGGCCTCGCAGGGGGGCCGGGA
>DAOTYM010000144.1:0-13099 GCA_034434775.1 Anaerolineae bacterium
TAGCTCTCCTCCTGGCGGCTCACGAAGCGCATCATGAGGGCCAGGGTGATCACTGGCGCTGGCACATCCTGGTCAATGGCCTCCAGGACAGTCCAGCGCCCCTCACCGGAGTCGGCCACCCAGCCCTTGATGTCGGCAAGGGTCTGGTCCTCGGCCAGGCCCCTGGCGATGAGGTCCAGGAGCCACGACCGCACCACGCTGCCGAAGCGCCAGATTTCGGCCACCTGGTGCAGGTCCAGGGCGAACTCCTCCTTGGACCGCAGGAGTTCAAACCCCTCTGCATAGGCCTGCATCAGGCCGTATTCAATGCCGTTGTGGACCATCTTGACGAAGTGGCCTGCTCCGCTGGGGCCCACGTGCCCCCAGCCCCGGTCTGGGGCGGGGGCCAGGGTTTCCAGGGCCGGGCGCAGCCGCTCCACCGCCTCCGCATCTCCGCCGACCATGAGGCTGTACCCTTCCGCGAGGCCCCAGACGCCTCCGCTGGTCCCCACATCCACGAAGTGCAGGCCCTGCCTGCGGACCCATTCGGCTCGGCGGAGAGTATCCTTGTAGTTGGAGTTGCCGCCGTCCACAATGAGGTCGCCGGGCGCGAGGACCTCCAGCAAGAGGCGGAGCATCTCTTCTGTGGCATCGCCTGCCGGGACCATCATCCACACCGCGCGGGGCGGTGCCAGCGCGTCAGCCAACTCCGGGAGGGAGGTCACAGCCTGGATGCCCGGCTCTTCCGCCGCGAGGGCGAGGGCCTTCTCGGGTGTGCGGTTGTAGGCCACAACCCGGTGTCCGCCCCTGGCCAGGCGACGGGCCATGTTGGCCCCCATCCTTCCCAAGCCCACCACGCCTATCTCCATGCGGGACACCTCCTTCCTTGGTTGCCGCGCCTGACCGCCCCTGGCTGGCGGTGCTGGCGACGGATCGGGCAGACCTGCAAGGTGAGATGGTCAGGTCATGTGTCATGCCCTTGTGCTCAAGGGGTTGGCCCTATCTTACACGCCCAGGCGGCGTTGTCAAATGCCACAGTGTCGGGGTAGCCCTGACCGCCTGCGCTGCGCGGGGCACGCTGGATCCAGATCCTGGCTGTAGAACAAAGGGCTTGCACCTGTGCCGACCTTTCCGTATCTATTCGCGGGCCTATGCGCTCTGTTGCAGAAACCGCGTGTACAGAGTGTTTTCGCTTTGCTTTGCCGGCGCCGGCAGCGAATGGAGGAACGAATAAACGAATGGTTTACACCCGCGCCAGACCCATTCGTGCATTCGTTAGCCCATTCGTTGACGGCTCCGCTCCAAAGGGTTGGAATGCACCTTTGCGGATAGGCAAACCGGGGAAGGAGATAGCTCCCTTGCCTTGGAGCGCAGAAGGTGGTATAAGGCCAGGGCTGGACCGATCCCCCTGCGGTCTCCTGGAGGCAGGCGGAGGGAGACAACGTGGACATCTGCACGGGGTTGGACGACAAAGCGTGGGATGCTGCGCTGCGCGGGGTGCCCGGGGCGCACGTCCTCCAGACGGCCGAGTGGGCGGCGTTCAAGGCCGGCCACGGGTGGGAGCCCCACCGCTTCCTCTTCCGCGAGGGGGGGCGGGTGCGGGCTGCTGCGTCGGTGCTCGTCCGCCGGGTGCGCGGCCTCCCCTGGGGCGTGGGGTACGTGCCCAAGGGCCCCTGCCTGGACCGGTGGGATGACGAGGGCCTCTGGGCAGAGGTCCTCACCTGCCTGGAGGCAGTGGTGCGGCGCGAGGGCCTCATCTTCCTCAAGATGGACCCCGATGTGGAGGTGGCGCCAGGCGCGCCCGGTGAGGATGTAGCATCCCTCCTGGTCCGCCGGGGCTGGGTCCCTTCCCGCGAGCAAGTGCAGTTCCGCAACACGGTGGTGCTGGATCTCTCGCCGGAGCCGGAGGTGCTCCTGGCCCAGATGCACCCCAAGACCCGCTACAACATCCGCCTGGCGATGCGCCGCGGGGTGCAGGTGCAGGAGGGCGGCACGGCAGACCTGGAAGCCTTCTACCGCCTCTACCACCAGACCAGCCAGCGGGATGGCTTCCTCATCCGGCCCTTTGCCTACTACCAGGACCTCTGGTCGCGCTTCCTGGCGTCGGGGATAGCGCACCTGCTCCTCGCCTACCACGAAGGGGACCTTCTGGCGGGGGTCCTCCTCTTCCGCTTTGGAGGGCGGGCGTGGTACATGTACGGGGCCTCGGCCAGCCGCAAGCGGGAACTCATGCCCAACCACCTCCTGCAGTGGGAGGCGGTGGTGCGGATGCGCGCCGCGGGGGTGCGGGAGTACGACTTCTGGGGGGCGCCGGAGCGGCTGGAGGAGAGCGACCCCCTGTGGGGCGTCTACCGGTTCAAGGCCGGCTTCGGCGGGCGCTTCGTGGAGCGCATCGGCGCCTACGACTTCCCGGGGGGCCGGGGGAGGTACGTCCTCTACACCCGCCTGATGCCCAAGGTGCTGGACCTCATGCGCGCCCGGCACCGCCTGGGAGAAGGAGGGGGCCCAGGCTAGGGCGTTACTCCGCTTCCTCTTCCTCGTCCCGGAGCCGCAGGTGGTACAGGGCGATGGCCAGGCGCGTGCCCAGGTCCTCGTTCTGGACGTAGACGTGGGGCGGCACCTGGACCTCCCGGGGGGTGAAGTTCCAGAGGGCGCGGGCACCGGCCTCCACCAGGCGGTCCGCCACGGCCTGGGCTGCGAACGCGGGCACGGCGATGATGGAAAGGTCCACGCGGTGCTTCTGGAACCAGTCCCCCAGGCTGGACATGGGCAGGATGGGCTTGGAGCCGACGCGCTGCTTGAACTTGCTGGGGTCAATGTCAAAGAGGGCCTCAATGTGCAAGCCGTACCGGGCGAAGCCGGTGTAGGCAGCCAGGGCCATGCCCAGGCGTCCAGCCCCGACGACGATGGCGGCACGGTCCCGGGTCAGGCCGAGGAAGTCCGCCAGGTGGTCGGCCAGGACCTCGGCGTCGTAGCCCACGCCCGGCCGGCCGAACTCCCCCAGGTAGGAGAGGTCCTTGCGGGCCTGGGCGGCGGGCACGCCGGCCGCCTGGCCCAGGTCCTCGGACGAGACGATCTCCTGCCCCTCGTCTAGAGCGCGCAAGAGCCGGCGGTAATAGAAGGGGAGGCGGGCCAGGGTGGGGCCCGGAAGGCCAGCGGCCTTGGGAGGGCGCTCCCCTCTTCGCGCGGAGGATTGCATAGGCCCTTCACCTCCTTCCTGCATAAAGGCCCGGACAAACCAGGACGGAGACCCCCTGCGGGTTCGTTCCATTTGTCACAAAGTATAACAGGAAGGCGGTGTTTTGTCAACCGTTCACGTGCTCCGGAGGCGCGCCCCCAACTTCCGCTCCACCTGGCGGACGATGCGCTTCCGCACCTGGGCGATCTCCTCGCCGGAAAGGGTGTGGTCGTCGGCCTGCAGGGTCAGGGAGAAGGCCAGGCTCTTGTGTCCCGGCGGGATGGGGTCGCCCGTGTACACGTCAAAGAGGATGACCCGGCGGAGGAGCCGCCCGCCAGCCTCCACGATGGCCTGGCGCACCGCCTCGGCCGGCACGTCCCCCGGCACGATGAAGGCCAGGTCCTCCGTGGCGATCTCAAAGCGAGAGACCGGTTCCACCTGGGGCACCGGGTGGGCTAGGGCTAGGAGCCTCTCCAGGTCCAGTTCCGCCAGGGCCACCGGCAGGTCCTCCCGCAGGTCAAAGGCCTCCCGCACCTGCGGATGCACCTCCCCCAGCACCCCCAGCACCTCCTCGCCGTGCCGCAGGGCCGCCACGCGGCCTGGCTCAAAGGTGGGGTGTTCCACCGGGACGAATTCCACGCCCTGGACCCCCAGGCGCTGGAGCAGGACCTCCACGATCCCCTTGAGGTCAAAGTAGTCCAGGGGCTGAGGGTCCCTCCTCTGCCAGTGCAGGGGCTCGCGCGGCCCGGCGAGGACGATGCCCACGCGCCGCGGCTCCTCGGGGAGGAGTTCGCCCTCCCGGGGCAGGTAGACGCTCCCCACCTCAAAGAGGGCCACCCGTTCCTCGTGCCGCAGGTTGGCCCAGGCCGTCTCCAGGAGGCCGTTCATGAGGGTCTGGCGCAGGAACTCCCGCTCGGCGGTAAGGGGGTTGGCCAGGCGGATGTAGGCCTCCGGGTCCGGGGGCGGGCCGCCAGGGGTCAGGCGGGCGACGCTTTCCAGGTTCGTCAGGCTGTAGTTGATGACTTCCTGGAGGCCCGCCCCGGCCAGGATGTCCCGCACCCGCTCCTCGCCCTCCAGCCGCAGGTTCCGGCGCTGGGGCGGGAGGACGTCGCTCATCAGCGTTTCCGGAAGGCGGTCGTAGCCGTAGACGCGAGCGACCTCCTCTATCAGGTCGGCGGGGATGGCCACGTCCAGCCGGTGGTCCGGCACAGTGGCGTGGATGAGGGCCTGGTCGGAACTGCGTTCGCCCTCCACCTGGCAGCGGAACTCCAGGGCTTCCAGGATGCGCACGATCTCGTCCGTGCCGATCTCCACCCCCAGGATGCGCCGCACCTCGGCAGGGGTGAGGTCCACCGTGACCTGCTTCTGGGGCACAGGGTAGACATCCACCACGCCCTGGGCGATGGTGCCGCCGGCCAGGTGACGCATCATCTCCGCGGCCCGACGGGCTGCGGGCAGGGTGAGGCTTGCCGGGACGCCCCGGCCGAAGCGGTAGGAGGCCTCGCTGGGCAGGCGCAGGGCCTGGGCCGTCCGCCGGTTGTTGATGAAGTCAAAGTTGGCCGACTCCAGGAGGATGTCCGTCGTGGCCTCCGTGACCTCGGTCTCCAGGCCGCCCATGACGCCGGCGATGGCCACCGGCCCCACCCCGTCGGCGATGACCAGCATCTCCTCTGTCAGGGCGCGTTCCACCCCGTCCAGGGTGACGATCCGCTCCCCGGGCCGGGCGCGCCGCACGATGATGACCGGCGGCTCCCCCTTGGGGCCGGCTTCGTCCACGGTCTCGCCGCGGCGGTTCCGCAGGCGGCGGTAGTCAAAGGCGTGCAGGGGCTGGCCCCACTCCAGCATGACGTAGTTGGTGATGTCCACCACGGCGCTGATGGGGCGCATGCCGGCCAGGATGAGGCGGCGCTGGAGGCGGTAGGGGGAGGGGCCGTGCCGCACCCCCTTGATGAGCGCGGCGACGTAGCGGTTGCAGAGGTCCGGGTCCGCGATCTCCACCTCCACCTGGCCGGCGATGGGCTCTCCCTCGGCCACCCAGTCGGTGGAGGGGAGCCGCACCCGTTGCCCAGTGAGCGCGGCCACCTCCCGCGCCACGCCGATCACCGAAAGGCACCGCGCCAGGTTGGGGGTCAGGTCCAGGTCCAGCACCGTGTCGCCCAGGTAGTCGGCTAGGGGGGTGCCCACCGGCGCGTCGTCCGGCAGGATGAGGATGCCGGAGTGGTCTGGCCCCAGGCCCAGTTCCTTTTCCGAGCAGACCATGCCGTCCGAAAGGACCCCGCGGATGGTGGTGGGCTTGAGGATGAGGATGCGGCCATCGTCGGCGTGGCCATCAATGAGGCGGGCCCCCGCCGTGGCGAAGGCCACCTTCTGGCCGCGGTCCCCCACCTTGAGGTTGGGCGCGCCGGTCACCACCTCCTTCTCCCGGCCCTCGCCGTAGCGGACCGTGACCAGGGTCAGCCGGTCGGCGTGGGGGTGCGGGCGCACGGCCACCACCTCCCCCACGAAGATCTTGTCCCGGTCCCAGTCGGCCCCCACCCGCTCAACGGCGGCCACCTCCAGGCCGGCCAGGGTCAGGCGTTCGGCCAGTTCCTCTACGCTCACCGTCAGGTCCACGAATTCGCTGAGCCAACTGAGGGGCACGCGCATCGTCCGTCCTCCTAAAACTGCTGCAGGAAGCGCAGGTCGTTGGTGTAGAAGTAGCGGATGTCCTCAATGCGGTGGCGGAGCATGGCGATCCGCTCCGGCCCCATGCCGAAGGCGAAGCCGGAGAAGGCGCGGGGGTCGTAGCCGCCGTTCTGCAGCACCGTGGGGTGGACCATGCCCGCGCCGGCGATCTCCAGCCAGCCGGTCCCCTTGCACAGGCGGCACCCCTTGCCGCCGCAGAGGATGCAGTCCATGTCCACCTCCACGCTGGGCTCGGTGAAGGGGAAGTAGGAGCCCCGGAAGCGCACCCTGCGGTCCGGCCCGAACATCTGGCGGGCGAAGTTGACCATGGTCCCCTTGAGGTCGGCCATGGTGATGTGGCGGCCCACCGCCAGCCCCTCCACCTGGTAGAACATGGACTCGGAGCGGGCCGTGACCTGTTCGTAGCGGTGGCACCGGCCGGGCAGGATGACCCGCAGGGGCTCGGGCGCGTGCTCCCGCATGGCGTGGATCTGGCCCGGCGAGGTGTGGGTGCGCAGGAGGACCCCCTCCCGCGTGGTGTAGAAGGTATCCCACATATCCCGGGCCGGGTGGTGGGGCGGGATGTTCAGGAGTTCAAAGTTGTAGAGGTCCAGTTCCACATCCCGCGCCAGGTAGACCTGGAAGCCCATCTGGGCGAAGATGTGGGCGATCTGGCGCAGGGTTTGGGTGGTGGGGTGCAGGCGCCCTGCGGCAGGCGGGCGGCCGGGCAGGGTGACGTCCACCGCCCGCACCTGGAGGGCGCGCGCCAGTTCGGCCTCCCGGACCTCCCGCTCCTTGGCCTCGTAGGCCGCCTGGAGGGCCAGTTTCACCTCGTTGGAGACGCGGCCGTACTCCGGCCGCTCCTCGGGAGGGAGGCTGCCGATGGCCTTGAGGGCCTGGGTCACGGCCCCCTTCTTCCCGAAATAGGCGATGCGCCACGCCTCCAGTTCCTCCGACGTGGAAACCTGCCTCAGGCGCTCCAGGGCTGTCTCCCGAAGCCTCTCCAGTTCCTCCAGTTGCGACATGGTGACCTCCTGACGAAGGCGTTTGGCGGTCAGCCCTCAGCTCTCAGCGGTCGGTAGTCGGCCGACCGCTGAGGGCTGAACGCTGATCGCTGAGTGCCAATGGCCGACGCCTTAACGAAAAACGACGGCCACGTCTCAGGGACGAAGACGCAACCGTCGCACTCCGCGGTACCACCCTGCTTGGTTGGCCTGGGCCAACCCTCTCAGCCCGACGGCCGGCCGAAGCCGGCGATCGGCGGCCTGGGTAACGGGCGGCACAGCCCGGGACGGACTACTGGGGCCTTTGGGGCCCGTTCCCCCGTCCGGCTCGGGAGCGAACTTCGGCTGGCTTCCCCTGAGCCGGGCTCCCAGTCCCCGACCCGGCCTCCCTGACAGGTTCCCCCAGCCTACTCCTCTCCGTCGTCGCCGTTTTGAGGTGTATAGATAGCGGCCACCATTGTATCACGGAACCGCTTGTGGGGCAAATCGGCGGTCGCTCCTGCAATTCCGTGTGGCGAGGGACTCTCGGGGGCATTGCGGTCAGGGCGCCCTTTTGCCCCGCCTCCATCGGTGTGATAGAATGGACGGGGAACCCGAGAAGCGAGGAGGGGGGAAGGCCTGTGCCGCTGGAGTTTGACATCCTGACCCTCTTCCCCGAGATGTTTGAGGGGGCGTTCCGCGCCGGCATCATCCGGCGGGCGGTGGAGGCGGGGCTCGTCCAGGTGCGGGTGCATGCCCTCCGCGCCTACGGCGTGGGCCGCCACCAGGTGACGGACGACGCCCCCTACGGAGGCGGCGGCGGCATGGTCATGAAGCCGGAACCCATCTTCGCCGCCGTGGAGGACATCCTGGGCCTGGAGCCGGTGGAGGACCTGCGGGCGGTGGACCTTCCGAGCCGCTTCCGGGCGGAGGGGGTGTCGGTGGTCCTCCTCAGCCCGCAGGGAAAAGTCTTGACCCAGGCCCTGGCCCGGGACCTGGCGCGCCGGCGGCGGCTGGTCCTCATCTGCGGCCGCTACGAGGGGGTGGACGAGCGGGTGCGCCAGTTCCTGGTGACGGACGAGGTCTCCATCGGCGACTACGTGCTGAGCGGGGGCGAGTTCGCGGCCATGGTCCTGGTGGATGTGGTGACGCGCCTCGTCCCCGGGGCGCTGGGGGACCCGGGGGCCACCTTTGAGGATTCCTTCGCCGAGGGCCTTTTGGAGTACCCGCACTACACCCGCCCGGCCGTCTTCCGGGGCGTTGGGGTGCCGGAGGTCCTCCTCTCCGGAAACCACGCGGCGATCGTACGGTGGAGGCGACAGGAATCGCTGCGGCGGACGTGGCAGAGGCGCCCCGACCTCCTCCGCCAGGCCCGGCTCTCTGCGGAAGACCGGGCCTTCTTGGACTCCCTCCAGGCTGAGGGGAAGCCAGGAGAAGGCGAAGGACGCCCGGAGGTGGAGTGAGATTTGCCCTGAGGTGCGGGGCATGCTATACTTAGGTTTTGCATGCGCATAGCACCATTTAGGCGATCAAGCCCCGTGGCGTGGGGGTGGAGAGGTCAAGATGTCAGACGTGCTCAGTGCCGTGAAGCAGATGGCGATGAAGGAGGAACTCCCGGAGGTCCGGCCGGGCGACGTGGTGCGGGTGCACAACCGCATTGTGGAAGGGGACCGCGAGCGAGTCCAGGTTTTCCAGGGGACGGTGATCCGGGTGCGCCGGGGCGGCCCGGAAGCCAGTTTCACCGTGCGGCGCGTGGCCAGCCACGGCATCGGTGTGGAGCGCACGTTCCTTTTCCACTCGCCTCGGGTGGAAAAGGTGGAAGTGGTGCGCCGTTCCCGCGTGCGGCGGGCCAAACTCTACTACCTCCGGGAGAGGGTCGGCAAGGCGGCCCGCCTGCGGGAAAAGCGCTGATCCCGCGCGGACCTTCGGGGGTGGACTGCCAGGGGGCGGGGCCACCCCCGTCCGTTTTGTCCACCGCGATCCATGAAGCGGACAGGGGCCGGGCACACGTTCCTCGGGGCTGTGTTGCTGCTCCACCTGGGGCTCTCGTTGGCCTACAGCGTGGCCGTGCCCCTGGCCGAGGCCCCGGATGAACTTTCGCACTACGACTACTGCCGCATCGTGGCCAAGGAAAGGCGGCTCCCCGCGGGGACCGAGGCGGGAGAAGCCTTCCAGCCACCCCTCTACTACCTTCTCGGGGCTGCCCTCACCTGGCCCCTCCCCATGGACCTGGAGTTCGCCCGCTCCAACCCGGCCTTCCACCTGACGGAGCCCCAGGCCCCGAAGAACCTCTTCATCCACGGCCGGGCCGAGGCCTTCCCCTACCGGGGGAGCGCCCTGGCCTTCCACCTCCTCAGGGCCTTTTCGGCCGCGCTCAGCACCCTGACGGTCTGGGCGGTGTACCGCGGCCTCCTGGCCCTGACCGAGGGGGACCGCGTCGTGGCGCTGGGCGGCGCGGGGTTCCTGGCCTTCCTGCCGGAGTTCTCGTTCTTGGGGGGCACGGTCCAGAACGACAACCTCACGGCCGCGCTCGCGGCCCTGCTCCTCTGGCGGCTGCTCCTCACGCTGCGGGGCCGGGACACCTGGCGCGAGTGGGCGCTGGTGGGGGGGCTTCTGGGCCTGGCCCTCCTCACCAAGTTGAGCCTCCTGGCCTTCGTGCCCCTGGTGGTCCTGGTGGCGGCCTATCGGACTTGGGCGGCGCGGGCCTCCGGGCGGGCATCCGTGGCCGCGGCCGGGGCGCACCTCGCCCTGGCCCTGGCGGTGGCGGCGGCCCTTTCGGGCTGGTGGTACGCGCGCAACCTCCGCCTCTACGGGGACCCGCTGGGATGGGGGCTGGTCACCCGGGCGGTGGACGTGAGGCGCTGCCCCTTGACCTGGGGGGATGCCCGCTGGATGCTGGGGGGGCTTTCGGAGTCGTTCTGGGGGCGGTTCGGCGGGGCGGCCCACATCCGGCTCCCCCTTTGGGGGTACGCGCTGGCGTGGGCCTTCAGCGGGTTCGCGCTCTTGGGGGCCATCCGGGGGGCTGTGCGCGTGTGGTCTCGCCCTCCGAGGCGTGAGGCCTTCATCCGCTGGGGATTCCTCTTCCTCTGGCTGGGCATGGTCGCCGCGGCCCTGGCCCGGTACACCCTCACCGCCCTGGGGACGAACCAGGCACGGCTCCTCTATCCTGCGCTCCTCCCCCTGGTGGCCGTGCTGTGGCTGGGGGCGCTCCAGTGGGTCCCTGCGCGCTGGTGGGGGAGGGTGGGGCTCTTCATCTCCGGGGTGCTCCTCGTGGCCAACATCCTCGTGCTTGCGCTGTACCTCCCGTCCTTCTACCGCGCGCCGGCCGCGGGAGCGGATCAGGCCGTCCCTTCCGCACCCCTGGCGACCTTCGGCGGTCAGATCGCGCTCCTGGAGGCGCGCCTGGAGCCGCACGGGCCGGAGGCCTGGCACGAGGCGGACGTGACGCTCGTGTGGCGTGCCCTGGCAGACGTGGAGGAGGACGTCCGGATCTCCCTGTGGGTGCAGGGGCCTGGGGGCGTGCCTCCCTGGGAGGTCAAGGGGGCTCCAGCCGGAGGGCGCAGCCCCACCGACCTGTGGCGGGCCTCCCAGGTGGTCCGGGACCGCTACCCCCTCGCCCTGCCGCCAGACGCTCCCCTGGGGGAGTACCGCCTGTACCTTGGCCTGCAGGAATTCCGGTCCGGCGAGTGGTGGGAACCGGACGTGCCTCTCCCGCCGGACGGCCCGGGCCACCGGATGTTCCTGGCTTCCTGGCGGTACAGCCCTGGCCTCTTCCAGACCCTGCCCGAGGGGGTGCCCCACAGGGTGCGGGCGGAGTTCGGCGGGCAGGTGGCCCTGGTGGGATACCAGGTCCGCGAGGTGTGGCATCCCCTGCTTCCCTCCGTGCAGGCGCTGGAGGTGACCCTCTACTGGCAGGCCCTGGGCGGCTCCCGGGACGACCTGGTCCTCTTCGTCCACCTGTTGGATGCGGAGGGGAAGTACGTCGCGGGCCACGACCAGGTCCCCTATGGGGGCACTTTCCCCACCTCCCAGTGGCCCGAGGGGGCAGTGGTCCTGGACCGGCACGTCGTGCCCCTGGCCGAGGCGTGCCCGGGCCGAGTCTACGTGCCGGAGGTGGGAGCCTACCCCGCGCCCATGGGCCCCCGCCTCCCGGTGACCGGCGGCGAGGACCGGGTGCTCCTTGCGCCGGTGCGCATCGGGCCTCCCGCGTACTAGCCCCCTGTGGTATACTATAGGTGGCGTCGCCTGCTCCCTTCGGGGTGGGGGAGCGGTGTGGCCTGGGGAGGCTTCCGATGTGCAGGCCGGGCTCGGAAGCGCGCGTGTTCGCGCGGGGGGCGAGGGAGGAACCGTGGGAGCCCCTGCGCTCGTTCCTCCTGCCGCTCCCAGTGGAGGTGGTGGAGGAGTTCGCCCCCGTCTGGTGCGGGGAGCCCGGCGCGCCCATCCTCATCCCCTTTTCGCAGTCTGCAGCCGCGCTGCGCGCGGCCTCCCGCTACGGCCGTGTGGTCGCCAGCGACCCCAACCCCCTGACGGCCCTCCTGCAGGGGCTCCAGGTGCAGCCTCCTCCGCCCCAGACGGCGCGCAGGGCGCTGCGGGCCTTGGGCGACCGCCTGGTCAAAGGGGCGCGGCTGGGGGAGGTCCTCCTCCGCCTGTACGAGACCCCTTGCCCCTCCTGCGGACGCCCTCTGGTTGCGGAGGCCTTTCTGTGGGACCGCGAACTCCGGCGCCCGGTGCAGCGCAAGATCCGTTGCGCGCCGTGCGGGCTGGAGGGGTGGGTGAGGACCGTGCCGCAGGATGCAGCCCGCTTCGCCGAGCCGGAGAAGAAGGGGTTCCACTACTGGCGGGTGCTGGACCTCCTGGCGCGCCGCGGGGACGCGCTGTACCCGGCGGCGCGGGAGTTCCTGGACCTGTACACTCCCCGCAACCTCCAGGCGTTGGACCTCCTGGCGACGGAGGCCGCCTCCGCCTTCGCGAGGGACGAGGACCGGCTCCTGCGCGACGTGGCCTGGGCCATGCTGATCGGCTGTCTGGACCTCTGCTCCTCCTTGCACCCGGCGGAAGGCCTGCCGATGCCCCGTCGCCTGCGCCCGGCGCGGCGCTTCCTGGAGCGGAACGTCTGGCTGGTGCTGGAGGAGATGGCCGCCTACTGGGAGGGGCTGGCCCAGGCGGGGGAGGGGCGGGGCTGGGGCGTCCACCTGCGCTGTGGCTCGGTGGGCGAGGCCTTCAGTTCGCTTCAGAGAGGGGGGGCTCCCCTGGCCATCCTCTCCCCTCCGCCGCCCCACCCGACCTTCTGGCACCTCACCTACTTCTGGACCTGCTGGCTCTGGGGCCGGGAGGCGGCGGAGAAGGTGCGCCCTCTCCTACACCTGGCTGGCCCTTCCTGGACCTGGTACGTGCAGGCGCTGACCCGGGCCCTGCGGGTGGTCGCGGCCTATCTGGCGGAAACGGCGCCCCTGGTGCTCTGGCTCCGCCAGGACCGCTCCTTGGCGGAGGCGGTGCTCCTGGCGGCAGCCTCGGCCGGGTTCGTCCCCGTCACGGGGGCCGTCCAGTTCCGGGAGATCGCCCCTCTCTCCAGCGGCGGAGCGGAGGTGCTGGCCCTCTTCCGCCGCGCGGCAGGGCCGGCCCGGGGCCAGACAGACCTGCCCCAGGCCGCGCGCGAGGCGGCGCGGGACCTCCTCGCCAGGCTCCAGGAACCCGCCTCTTTCGCCCAGTTGTGGGGAGCCTTCTACTGGCGCTTGCTGGAGGAAGGGGCCTTGCCCGACCTCTTCGCCAGCAAGGGCGCTTTGGTGGAGATGCTCCGGGGCCTGGAGGGGCCGCTGCGGGAGGAACTCGCGGCTTTGGTGAGGGCGGGAGAGGCAGAGGCCCTCGGCTCTTGGGAGCAGGGGAGGCTCGGTCTCCCGGAGGAAGGCGAGGCGGCGCGCCCGTTCCAGTTCTGGCGCAGGAAGCGCCCCTGGGAGGAAGAGTTCCCCCTCACCGACCGGGTGGAATCTGCCGTGTGGAGCGCGCTCTTGGGACGCCCTGGCCAGAGGGCCGCGGACCTCTGCCGCGAGGTCTACAGTGGCCTGGGCGGCCTCTGCACACCCCCGGTGGGTTGGGTGGAGGAATGCCTGCGGTCCTACGGCCAGGAGGGCGAGGGGGGAAGGTGGGCGCTGCGGCCGGAGGACCGCCCGGAGCGCCGCTGGCAGGAGTTCCTGGACCTTCTGGCGGACCTGCGGGCGTTGGGCCAGGCCCTGGGGTTCCGCGTGGTGGAGAACCAGGCCCACCTGGGCCGGTGCCGCACGGTCTGGGGGGAGGTCCC
>DAOTYM010000145.1:0-28870 GCA_034434775.1 Anaerolineae bacterium
AACTTGACCGCGTGGAGGTCCAGGGGGAAAGCCTGCTGACCATCGGGGCCTTTGACGGCGTGCACCGCGGCCACCAGTACCTCATCCGGAAACTGGTGCGCCGCGCCCGCCAGACGGGGCGGCTGGCTGCTTTGCTCACCTTCTACCCCCACCCGCGCACGGTCCTCCTGCCGGAGCGGCCCTTCCAGTACCTGACCTCCCCGGGGGAGAAGGCGGCCCTCTTTGAGCGGCTGGGGCTGGACCTGGCAGCCATCATCCCCTTCACGGAGGAACTGGCCCGCACCCCCGCGCGGGAGTTCGTCGGGGAACTCCAGCGCCGCTTCCGGATGCGGGAACTGTGGGTCGGCCGGGATTTCGCCCTGGGCAGGGACCGCGAGGGCGACGTGAACGCGCTCCGAGCGATGGGCGAAGAGATGGGGTTTGAGGTCCACGTCGTGGACCCCATCCAGTGTGAGGGAGAGGTGGTCTCCTCCACCCGCATCCGCTCCCTGCTCCTGGAGGGGCGGGTCCGCGAGGCAGCGCGCCTCCTGGGGCGGCTGTACGCCATCTCCGGCACGGTGGTCAGTGGCTCCCGCAGGGGGAAAGGGCTCGGACTCCCCACGGCCAACGTCCAGGTCCTGCCAGAGCGACTGGTGCCGGCACGGGGCGTCTACGCCACGTTTGCCTGGGTGGGAGATACGCGGTATAAATCGGTGACCAACATCGGCACCTGCCCGACCTTCGGCCAGCACGAGCAGCGGGTGGAGGTCTACCTTCTGGACTTCCAGGAGGACCTGTACGGCTACGACCTGGTGGTGGAGTTCGTGGCGCGCCTTCGGGATGAGAGGGTCTTCCCCGACGCCACGGCCCTCTTGCACCAGGTGACGCAGGACGTGTGGATGGCCCGCCGGGTGCTGGAAGTGGAGCCCCGGCTGCCCATCCGCCACCTCCCGCCCGAAGAGGAGTTGTGGAACGTGACCCTGGCCCGACCCTCGGAGGGGGAGAGCCATGGCCGGAACGGGGGCCAGACCTGATCCCGAAGGGACCTTTGTGGAACTGCCCCACACGGCGGACCGGGCGATTGCCGTGGAGGCCGGGAGCCTGCCGGGCCTCTTCGCCGCGGCCGCCCGGGGCATGTTCAGCCTGATGGCCGACCTGGAGCGCGTCCAGCCCCGGCAGCCCAGGCCCGTCCACGTGGAAGGACTGGACCTGGAGGTGCTGCTGGTGGGGTGGCTCAACGAACTCCTGTACCTGCACGAGGCGCACCAGGAACTGTACGCCCGCTTTGAGGTGGTCCGCCTGGAGGCGGGCAGCCTGGAGGCCGTGGCCTGGGGGGAGCCCGGCCTGCCCACCAAGGCGAAGGTCAAGGCCGCCACCTACCACAACCTCTCCATCCGCCAGGAAGGAGGCCTCTGGCGGGCCACCATCGTGTTTGACGTGTGAGGGGTTCCCCCCAAGAGGAGGAGATGGCTATGGTGGACAAGAAGGACCTGAAGCGCATCGGCAAGTACATCTTTGAGATTCCCGCCGACTTCCGCTCGGACATGCGGGTGCCCGCCCGCATTTACGCCGACGACGACCTGCTGGAAGCCGCGTTGCAAGACCGCTCCGTGGAGCAACTGATCAACACCGCCGCGCTGCCGGGCGTGGTCCGCTATACCCTGGCCCTGCCGGACATCCACCAGGGGTACGGCCCGCCCATCGGCGGCGTCATCGCCACCAAGTACCCCGAGGGGATCATCTCGCCCGGGGCAGTGGGGTACGACATCAACTGCGGCGTCCGGCTCCTGGCTTCCAACGTCCGGGCGGAGGAGGTGGCCCCGTACATGGAAGCCCTGCTGGAGGCCCTCTTCCGGGACGTGCCCAGCGGTGTCGGCATCGGGGGCGGCATCCGCCTCTCCGCCCAGGAGATGGACCAGGTGCTGGAGCGGGGGGCGGCCTGGGCCGTCGCCAAGGGGTACGGCACCAAGGACGACCTGGTCCGCTGCGAGGAGCAAGGGGGGATGCCCGGCGCCGACCCCCGGGCTGTGAGCGGCCGGGCCCGGGACCGGGGCAAGGACCAACTGGGGACTTTGGGCTCCGGGAACCACTTCCTGGAGGTCCAAGTGGTGGAGGAGATCTACGACCCAGAGGTGGCCGAAGCCTTCGGGCTCTTCCCGGGGCAACTGGCCATCCAGATCCACTCTGGCTCCCGGGGCCTGGGGCACCAGGTCTGCACCGACTACGTGCAGAGTTTCCAGAGCGCGGTGCAGAAGTACGGCATCCGCCTGCCGGACCGGGAACTGGTCTGCGCCCCCCTGGATTCGCCGGAGGGCCGCGCCTACTTCGGAGCCATGGCCGCGTCGGCCAACTTCGCCTGGGCCAACCGCCAGTGCCTGGCCCACCTGGTCCGCCAGACCTTTGACAAGGTGCTGGCGGGCAAGGTCAAGGACCGGGAACTGCGCACCGTCTACGACGTGGCCCACAACATCGCCAAACTGGAAGAGCACGAGGTGGACGGCCGGAAGATGAAACTCTGCGTCCACCGAAAGGGGGCCACCCGAGCCTTCCCTCCCGGCCACCTCGCGGTGCCAGAGCCGTACCGGGCCGTGGGACAGCCGGTCCTGGTCCCCGGCGACATGGGCACGGCTTCCTACGTCCTCGTGGGCACGGAGCGGGCCATGGAGGAGACCTTCGGGACCTCCTGCCACGGGGCCGGGCGGGTCCTGAGCCGCGCCGCGGCGAAGAAGAAGATCCGGGGCGAGAAACTGCGCCAGGAACTGGAGGCCAGGGGGATCCTCGTGCGGGCGGGGAGCATGCCCGGCCTGGCCGAGGAAGCCCCCGACGCCTACAAGGACATTGAGCGGGTGGTCCAGGTGGTCCACGAACTGGGGATCGCCCGCAAGGTGGCACGCCTCCGCCCCCTGGCGGTGATGAAGGGGTAGAAGGAGTCACCTCTCCCCATCCCCTGACCCCTTCCCCTTTCCGCCTGCGGAGAGGGGAGGGGACCAAGGGGAAGAGGTGGGGTCTGTAGGGGCAATGCACGCATTGCCCCTACAGGCACGGGGCGATTCGTGAATCGCCCCTCCTGACGCGGAGATGCGGCTGCGACGGGTTGGAAGTCAGGCCGAGGTGCCGTGGATGGAAGAGGGCGCCCGGTTGCCGCGGGCCTTCTTCGCCCGGGAGACCGTCCAGGTGGCGCGGGACCTCCTGGGGGCGCGGCTGGTGCGCCTCTACGAGGGGCAGCGGCTGAGCGGCATCATCGTGGAGTGCGAGGCCTACGTGGGCCAGGAGGACACCGCCTGCCACGCCAGCCGGGGCCGCACGCGCCGCAACGCGGTCATGTTCGGCCCGCCAGGCCATGCCTACGTCTACTTCACCTACGGCATGCACTGGATGCTCAACGTGGTGACCGAGCCGGAGGGCTTCCCGGCAGCGGTGCTGGTGCGGGCCCTGGAGCCGCGGGAGGGCCTGGAGGTCATGCGTGCCCTGCGCGCCGTCCGGGGGCGCCCGCCCGCCGACCACAACCTGACCAACGGCCCCGCCCGGCTGACCCAGGCCCTGGCCATTGACGGGACCTTCAACGGGGCCGACCTGGTCCTGGGGGAGGCCCTTTGGCTGGAGCGGGGAGAGGCCATCCCCGAGGAGCAGGTGATGTGCGGCCCCCGCGTCGGCATCCAGTACGCCGCCGAGAAGGACCGGCAGGTCCCTTGGCGCTTCTGGGTCCGGGACAACCCCTACGTTTCGCGGTGAGCCAGCAAGGAGGTGGAGGCGATGTGCGATACGCTGGTCGCGCTGGGCAACGCCACGGCCGACGGTTCCGTCCTCTTCGCCAAGAGCAGCGACCGGGACCCCAACGAGGCCCACGAGGTGGTGCTGATCCCCCGGGCCACCCACCCGCGGGGCAGCACCGTCCGCTGCACCTACGTAGAGATCCCCCAGGTGGAGGAGACCTATGCCGTCCTCCTGGCCAAGCCCTTCTGGATCTGGGGGGCGGAGATGGGGGCCAACGAGCACGGCGTGGCCATCGGCAACGAGGCCGTCTTCACCAAGGTCCCGTACGAGAAGGGGCCGGGCCTCATCGGCATGGACTTCCTGCGGCTGGCCCTGGAGCGGGCCCGCACGGCGCGGGAGGCCCTGGAGGTCATCACCTCCCTTCTGGAAGCCTACGGCCAGGGCGGGAACTGCAGCCAGACTCACAAACTCTACTACCACAACAGTTTCCTCATCGCTGACCCCCAGGAAGCCTGGGTGCTGGAGACGGCCGGCCGCCAGTGGGCAGCGGAGCGGGTGCGGGACGTGCGCAGCATCTCCAACGCCATCACCATCGGGAATACCTGGGACCTGGCTTCCGACGGCCTGGTGGACTACGCCGTGAAGCGCGGCTGGTGCAAGGGCCGGGAGGACTTCCACTTCGGCCGCTGCTACTCGGACTTCCTCTACACCACCTTTGCCGACGGACGCGCCCGCCAGTGCCGCTCCACGGAACTCCTGCAGGCGGCGAAAGGGCGCATCACGGTGGAGACGATGATGGCCATCCTGCGGGACCACGGCGCGGAGGCCGGCCCCGATTGGACCCCTGCCCGCGGCCTCCTGGGGGCGAAGATCTGCATGCATGCCGGCTGGGGACCGGTCCGCATCAGCCAGTCGGTGGGGTCCCTGGTCTCCCACCTGACGCCGGAGCGCCAGACCCACTGGGTGACGGCCACTGCCGCCCCCTGCACCAGCCTCTTCAAGCCGGTGTGGATGGACGCCGGCCTGCCGGACCTGGGCCCCTCGCCCACGGCGCAGTACAACGCGGCGACCCTCTGGTGGCGGCACGAGGCCCTGCACCGCGAGGTCCTGCGGGATTACCAGACGCGCCTGGCCGTCTTCCGGGAGGAGCGGGACCGGTTGGAGCGGGAGTTCCTGGCGGGCGCGGCGGAGGTGGCCGGGGCCCCGGCCGAGGTCCGGGCGGCCTTCTCGGCCCAGTGCTTCGCCCGCGCCGACGAGGCCCTGGCCCTCTGGACGGCCCGGGTCCGGGCGACGCCACCGAAAGGGCGGCTCCCCTTCCTCTACGCGCAGGCCTGGCGTGCCTTCAACCGGAAGGCACAGATGCCGGAGTGAGGCTTCCATGAACGAAGCTCTGCTCCCCATGCTCGTCTGCCCGGCCTGCCGCGGCGACCTGGCCTGGGACCTCATCCGGCAGGATGGTGCGGAGGTAGAAGAGGCCGAGGCCCGCTGCCAGGCCTGCGGTGCGGCCTACCCCGTCCGGGAGGGGATCGGCCTCTTCCTCACGCCGGACCTCCCTCGCCACGACCTGTGGGAAGAGTCCGAAAGCCGCCTTGCGGCCTACCTGCGGGAGCATCCCGAGGTAGAACGACAGTTGATGGGGGCTCCGCCGGAGGCCCTTTCGCCGGCCGACCTCTTCTACCGGGCCCTGGCGCTGGAGGAGCGGGGGGAGTTCATCCAGGCCCGGGCCCTGGAACGGCAGGCCATGGCACGCCTCTACACCCCGGAGTACCTGGCCTGCCACGAACGGCAACTGGCCTACGTGCTAGGGCAAGTGGCCGACGCCCAGGGGCCGGTTGTGGACCTGGCCTCCGGGCGCGGCGCCCTGGTGGAGCGGCTGGCCCGGGACACCCAGGCCCACGTGGTGGCCACGGACTTCAGCCCGCGGGTCCTGCGGCGAAACCGCCGCCTTGCGGACGCCTTGGGCCTGCGGGGGCGCGTCAGCCTCCTGGCCCTGGACGCGCGGCGCACCCCCTTCCGCGATGGGGCTGTGACCACGCTGACCTCCAACCTAGGCCTCCCCAACATAGAGCACCCGGGGGCCCTCCTCGGGGAACTGCGGCGCATCGTCTCTGGGACCTTCTTCTCCATCTGCCTCTTCTACCCGGAGGACGACGAGGCCAACGCCCGGTTCATCCGGCAGGTGGGGCTGGAGACGCTCCTCTTCCAGCGCCCGTGTCTGGAGGCGTTCCGCGCCGCCGGCTGGCAGGTGGAAGTGGCCAACGCGTGCCAAAGCCGCGCCCTCCCCACGCCCACGGGGGTCCTCCTGGAGGGGGCTGGGATTGACGCCCTGCCGGTGGCCGAGACAACCCTGGAGTGGTGCACGCTGGTGGCCTTTTGACCTCACCCTTACCCCCGCTGCCTGCGGCAGCCCCCCTTTCCCTCTCCGCGGGCGGAGAGGGAAAGGGGGATGGGGGATGGGGAGAGGTCTACGCCGGAACCCCCGCCATCCGCAGCAGAAGCGTCGGCAGGACGTTGGCCATGCCGTGCGCGCCCCACGGCCCGGCCAGCGACCCCGTCCGCCAGCGCAGCCACCCGGTCAACAGCCCGAACAGGAAGATGGAGGGCCAGTGGACCCACCCCTGGGCTAAGTGCCAGGGATGGGAGGCGAAGAGGACGGCCTGGAGGCCAATGGCAGCCCAGGGCGGCACGAAGCAGGCCAGCCCCGTCTGGAGGTAGCCGCGGAAGAAGGTCTCTTCCAGGAGGGGGACCATCACCAGGGCGTTGAGGAGCCAAGCCCCCCAGGCGACGAGGGGGCCCGAGCCCAGCCGGGGACCCCAGAAGGGGTAGAGGGTGAGGATTTCCACCAGGCGCCACACTGCCCCACCCAGGACGCCCCACAGCATCCAGCGGAGCCAGCCGGCGCGCCGGTAGCCCAGGGCGGCGAGGCTCCCGCGGCTCGCGACCACGTCGGCCAGGGGCAGGGCCAGGAAGAACGCGCTGCAGATGAAGCCCAGGCGCTCCAGGGAGGCGCGCACCAGGGGCCCACCCACCAGGTACGCCCCGTCCAGGAGGAGGATGAAGCCCAGGGCAACGCCCAGGCGGGGGAAGGGGTTGGACCTTGGAGATGCGGTGGGCATCATGCGCTCCTCCGGCGGGGGCTGAGGGCCAGCCCTCTATAGCCCGGGGGCCAGCGTCAGGGCGCGCCCTTCGGCTCGGCCAGGGCGGCGCGGACCAGGTCCCGGTCCGAGGCGTAGGTGAGGCGCTCCAGGGCTTCCTCGGGGGGCAGCCAGGCCACGGAGCGCACCTCCCAGTCGTGCGAACCTACCTGTTCCACCGGCTCCATGAGGAACCAGCGCACGGTCTTCTTCACCAGTTGCCCGCCATGGCGGAACCAGTACTCCGCTTTGGGGAGTTCCCCCACGATGCGGCAGCGGTAGCCGGTCTCCTCCTCCACCTCCCGCAGGGCGGCCTCCTGGGAGCGTTCCCCCTTCTCCACCAGGCCCTTCGGGAAGGTCCAGACGGCGTTGCCCTTGAGGTCTGTCGTCTCCACGACGAGGAAGCGGCCCTCGGCATCCCGCACCACGCCTCCGGCCGAGTACTCAAACTGCGCCTTGGGCATCCATCGTCCCTCCTGCGCCCCAGCCCCTACAGGCGGATGGGGTCCCCCAGGACCGGGAGAGGGCGGCGCACCCAGAGGTCCCACCAGGCCTTGACGGTGGCCAGGACCTCCCGCAACTCGTACCAGGCCACCACCAAGGGGCGGTGCTGCTCCCGGTCCCCCACCAGGCCGATGGCATCCACGCCCAGGGCCCGGCAGGTGTAGACGGCCCGGGGGAGGTGGAACCCCTGGGTGATGAGGATGGCCTCGTCCAGGCCGAAGATGTGGCGAGCCCGGTAACAGGTGTCGTAGGTGCGGCGGCCGGCGTAGTCCGGGGCCAGGGCCTCCTGGGGCACGCCCAGGGCCAGGGCGTAGTTCATCATGGCCCCGGGCTCGTTGTAGTGGATGAAGCGGTTGTCGCCACTCATCAAGATCTTCTGCACCTTGCCAGCGCGGTAGAGTTCCACCGCCGTCTCCACCCGCTCCCGCAGCATGGGGCTGAGGATGTCGCCCCCGTACACCGCGGCGCCGAAGACCACCGCCACCCGCCGCGGGGGGACCTCCTCCACGCGGGTATAGATGTAGGGCCGGGCCCGCCAGAGGACCCAGGCCCGCACCAGGGAGGGGACGCCCACGGCAAGCCCCAGGGCCAAGAGGGCCGCCGAGCCCGCCAAGCAGTACCGGAGGGGCCAGGCGCGGCCGCGCCTGGCCCTGCCTTCCGCCGCGCACGCCTCACGCATCTTGCGCCAAGACCTCGCGCTGCAGGGCGATGAGCCGCTGGATGCCCCCCTGGGCCAGGTCCAGCAGGCAGTCCAGGTCCGCCCGGGAGAAGGGCGCGCCCTCGGCCGTGCCCTGCACTTCCACAAAGCGCCCTGCGGCATCCATGGTCACGTTGAGGTCCACGTCGGCACGGGCATCTTCTTCGTAGCAGAGGTCCAGCAAGGGGATGCCCTCCACCAGGCCCGCGCTCACCGCCGCCACGGGGTCCCGAAGGGCACCCGGGGGAAGCGTTCCCTCCCGCTCCAGGCGGCGCAGGGCGAGGGCCAGGGCCACGTATCCCCCGGTGACAGCCGCGGTGCGCGTCCCGCCATCCGCCTGGAGCACGTCGCAATCCACAATGAGGGTCCGTTCGCCCAGGGCGGCCAGGTCCACGGCCGGCCGGAGGCTCCGCCCGATGAAGCGGCGTACCTCCTGGGTGCGGCCGCGGAGGCCGCTGGTCTCCCGAGGGGAGCGGATGAGGGTAGAGCGCGGCAGGAGCGCGTACTCCGCCGTGAGCCATCCTTGGCCGCTCCCCCGTCGCCACGCCGGCACAGACGCCTCCAGGGAGACGGTGCAGAGGACCCGGGTCTGGCCCACCTCCACGAGGACGGAGCCTTCGGCATACCGGCTGTAGTGGAGGTGGAACGTGACAGGACGAAGTTCATCCGGTTGGCGACCATCTGCGCGCATGGCTGGCTCCTGGGCTTACAGGTGGGAGGGCGGGGCCTCCGGCGGATTATACCCTCCGGAGGCCGTAGCCGCAAGAGGACGGGGGAAGGCTGTTTCACAGAGGACACAGAGGGCACGAAGTAAAGACCCCTCCGGAGGCTGCAGCCGCAAGGGGACGGGGGGTGGCACGCCGGGAGGCGTGCCCTACATCCTCGTCCATGCGGTCAGGGGGAAAGGCTCCCAGAGCGTATCCTAGCGGTTGCAGGAGGGTTATAAATTGATGGGATGTCGCTGGCTGCAAAGGCAGGCAGGTGTGCCGGGAGGAGCGCACTCCGACGGCCTGAGGAGAGCCGTCAACGGATGGAGGAACGGATCCACGAACGGCTCGCCCCCGTGCCAGGTCCATCCGTGCGTTCGTGAGATCATTTGTTGACGGTGTCGGCAGGGCAAAGCGAAGGGACACCCCGTGTACACGGCCTTTGCAGCACAGCGATAGGATGGCGTTCGCCGCGCTGGGCTAGCGAAAGGAGGGGCGCGTGAAACGGGTCGTGAGCATCAGCCTGGGCAGTTCGGCCCGGGACCACAAGGCCGTGGTGGAACTCCTGGGGGAGCAGGTCTCCATTGAGCGCATCGGGACCAATGGCGACGTGGAGAAGGCTCGCCAACTCTACCGGGAACTGGACGGCAAGGTGGATGCCTTCGGCCTGGGGGGCACCGACCTGACCCTGCGGGTGCGGGACAAGGAGTACAGGCTGCACCAGGCCTACACCCTGATCCGGGATGTGCGGCACACGCCGGTGGTGGACGGCGCGGGGGTGCGCGCCATCGTGGAGCGGCGCGTCATGCAGGTCGTGGAGGCGGAGATCGGGCCCGAGATCCAACCCAAGCGGGGCCTCATCACCTCCGCTGCCGACCGCTTTGACATGGCCCTTTCCTTCCACGAGGCGGGCTACGAGACCATCTACGGCGACTTCATGTTCGGCCTGGGCCTGCCCATCCCCATCCGGGGCCTCCGCACCCTGGAGGTCCTGGCTGCCATCCTGCTGCCCATCCTGGGGCGCTTGCCCATGAGCATGCTCTACCCCACAGGCGAGAAGCAACAGGTCATCACCCCCAAGTACACCCGCTACTACCAGTGGGCCTCTGTCATCGCCGGCGACTTCAACTACATCCGGCGGCACCTGCCGGACCGGCTGGAGGGGAAGGTCATCGTCACCAACACCACGACCGCCAAGGATGTGGAACTGCTCCGAGCGAGGGCGGTCCGCTACCTGGTGACCACGACGCCGCGCATCCAGGGGCGCTCCTTCGGGACGAACGTGATGGAAGCCACCCTGGTCGCCCTGGCTGGGAAGGGCCGCCCCCTGCGCCAGGACGAACTGGAGGCCATGGCTGCCGAACTGAACCTACGCCCCACCATTGAGCGGCTCTCCCAGGTCTGAAACGGGGATGTCTGGACATCCGAGGTCCTGAGGAGGAGGAGATGGCGGAACGGCGGTACCATGCGGTGGTCCTGGCTGGCAGCCCTCCCGACCGCCCGGACCCTCTGGCGGCCTGGAGGGGGGTGTCCAAGAAGTCCCTCATCCCGGTGGCGGGGAAGGCCATGGTGCGCTGGGTGGTGGACGCGCTGCAGGGGTCAGGGCGCATTGACACGGTGGTCCTGGTGGGCCTTGGCCCGGAGGATGGGGTGGAGTTCGGGGGCCCGGTCGTCTACACCCCGGGCGGCGGCAGCCTCCTGGACAACGTGCTGGCGGGCCTGGACCAGGTCCAGGCTCTGGACCCCCAGGCGGAGAAGGTCGTGGCCTGCTCTGCCGACATCCCCCTCATCACGCCGGAGGTGGTGCGGTACTTCGTGGCTGTGTGCGAGGAGACGGACCACGACCTCTATTATCCCATCGTGGAAGAGGGGGTGATGGAAGCCCAGTTCCCCGGCTCTGGCCGGACCTTCGTCCCGTTGAAAGAGGGGCGGTTCGCTGGGGGCGACATCTACATGGTGCGCATCCGCGCTGCACGGGCCAACGAACACCTGGCCCGCCGGCTGCTGGAGGAGCGGAAGCACTACCTGGCCCAGGTGCGCCTCATCGGCTTCATCCCCCTGATCAAGTTCCTCCTGCGGCGGCTGGACATCCCCGAGGCCGAGCGGATTGCTGGGCGGGCATTGCGGGTGTCGGGGCGGGCGATCCTCTCCCGGTACGCCGAACTGGGCATGGACGCCGACAAGCCCCACCAGTTGCAGATGATAGAAGAGGTCCTCCTGCGGCGCCAGGGCCTTCTGTAGAGGAAGCAGGGGCCTTGGGCGGGGCGAGCCTTGCCCAAAACGGGAAGGTGTGCTACACTTGCGGCGCCTGCCCCTGTAGCTCAGAGGAGAGAGCAGCGGTTTCCTAAACCGCGTGTCGGGGGTTCGAGTCCCTCCAGGGGCGCCTCCTTCGGGCCTGCTGGGAGCCTTGGGCTTCTCCCCTGGCCAGGCCGATGCCCCGGACAGGCCCGCAAACCGTTTCTCTTGGGGGGATGCAACCGATGACGCAGCAAGGACAAGCCACCGAACCTCTCGCGCCCGGGGCCCTCAAGACTTGGTTCCTGGAAACGAGGCCCCAATTCCTCCTCCTCTCCGTGGTGCTCGGCCCCATCGGCGCCGCCATCGCCTGGTACGAGGGCACGTTGGATTGGGGCGCCCTCCTCCTCTCCTGGGTGGGCGTCATCCTGGCCCACGTGGCGGTCAACGTCCTCAACGACTACTTTGACTGGGCGAGCCAACTGGACTTCCGCACCCGGCGCACCCCCTTCAGCGGCGGGAGCGGCATCCTGCCAGCCGGCCTGCTGGAGCCGCGGAAGGTCTACTGGCTGGGGGTGAGCATGCTCGCCATAGACGCCGTGATCGCCCTCTATTTCTGCCTGACCAAGGGGTGGGCCCTCCTGCCAGTGGTCCTTCTGGGCGGGGCCTTCGCCTACTTCTACACCCCGTACCTCTCCCACTGGTCCGTGGGGGAAGTGGCTGCTGGCCTGGGCCTGGGCAGCCTGGTGGTCCTGGGGGCCTACTTCGTGCAGACCGGGACCTACACCTGGTCGGCGGTGCTCGCCTCCCTGGGGCCGGGCTTCCTCACCGCCAACCTGCTCCTCCTCAACGAGTTCCCGGACCTGGAAGCCGACCGGACCGTGGGCCGGCGCAACTTGGTGATGCGCCTGGGCCCGGTGGGGGCCGCGCGCCTCTTCACCGCGCTCCTCCTCGGCACCTACGCCAGCGTCGTCCTCGGCGTGGCCCTGCACCTCATGCCGGTGGGGACCTTGGTTGTCCTCCTGACCTTGCCCCTGGCCCGCCAGACGATCCTCGGCGTGCAGGCCCACCTGCGGGGCGAGGCTCCCCTGGAACCCGCCCTGGGGGGCAACGTGATGACCATCCTGAGCACCGACTTTCTCCTCACCCTGGGCTACCTCCTCTCGGGGTTCCTCGGGTTGTGAGGCATGGGCGCGGGCGCGGCATCCCCCTCCCGGCCCGGGCCTGAGGCCAGGCCCCGGCCCCTCCCTCGCGGGGATGCCGCCATCGCCGCGCTCATAGGGTTCGTGCTGGGGGCGCTCTACGTTCGGACCCTCGCCCCCACGGTCCTCGCTGCCGACGGGGGCGAGTTCCAGTTCGCCGCCTACCTGGCCGGGATCGCCCACCCGACCGGCTACCCCCTCTACCTGATGCTGGGGTGGGCCTGGTCGCACCTCCTGCCGGTGGGCGACCCGGCCTTCCGCATGAACCTCTTCTCGGCCCTGTGGGCGGCCCTGGCGGTGGCCGCGCTGTACCTCCTCGCCTTCTACCTCCTGCGCCGGCTGCGCATCCTGGAGGTCTGCCCCGCGCTGGCCCAGCCCGCCGCCGCGCTGGCAGCTGTCACCCTCGGCGTTTCCCGCATCTTCTGGAGCCAGGCCGTGGCTGCCGAGGTCTACTCCCTCCACGCGTTCCTGACGGTCCTCGTCCTCTTCCTGGCCCTGGCGTGGGACGGGGCGAGGGGCCCCCAGCGGGAGCGCCTGGCCACCGCCCTGGCCCTGGCGGTGGGCCTGGCCCTGGCCCACCACGGGACCTCCCTCCTCCTTCTGCCAGGCTTGGCCGCCTTCGCCTGGCTGCGGGGCGCTTCCCTCCGGCGCCTCACCACGGGCCGCGCGGCGCGCCTTCTGGCCTGCCTGGCCTTGCCCCAACTCCTGTACCTGTACATCCCCCTGCGGGCCTCCCACACCCCCTACCTCTCGCTCCCCTGGGACCCCAACGGCCCGCCCCTGCGCCTCTACGAGAACACCTGGCGGGGGTTCCTGGACTTCCGCCTGGGGAAGATGTTCGCTTCCGAACTGCGCCTCGGCCCGGAAAGCCTGGCGCGTGTGGCGTCAACCGGGCAGTTCCTCCTGGAGCAGTTCACCCCCATCGGCGTCGTGCTCGGCGTGGTGGGGCTCCTCATCCTGGTGTGGAAGCGGGAGCGCGCCTTCCTTGCCCTGACGGTCCTCCTCTACCTGGCCCAGGCGGGCTTCAACCTGGCCTACCAGATCGGCGACATTGAGGTCTTCTACATCCCCACCTACATCGCCTTCGCCCTGTGGATGGCCGTGGGCATCGGGGGGCTCCTGGACCTGGCCCTGCGCCGCCTGGGGCCGCGCCCCGCGCTCCCCGAAGGGAGGGCCAGCGCCCGGTTCGCCGGCCCGCCGTACCGGTGGCTGGGCTCCATCCTCCTCTTGCCCCTCGTCAGCCTGCCGGGGTTCCTGGCCTGGGAGAACGTGGTCCAGGTGGACCTGAGCCAGGCCCTCGCGCCGCGGCAGAGTTGGGAAGCCTTCCTGGCCGCGGACCCGCCCCGAGGGGCCATCGTGGTGAGCAACGACCGCAACGAGATCATGCCCCTCTGGTACCTCCAGTATGTGGAGGGCCGGCGCCTGGACCTGACGGGGGCCTTCCCCCTGCTGACCCCGGAACCCCGCTTCGCCCACCTGGGGCGGGTGCTGGAAGCCGCCCTGGAGACCGGGCGGCCGGTGGTCCTGGCCAAGGCGATGCCCGGGCTGGAGGTCCGCTTCCGGGTGGAGGAGCGGAGCGGCTACTGGCTCGTCACGGGCCCGGTGGCCCTGCCAGAAGGGCTTGCTCCAGGGGGAACCCTGGGCGGCCGCCTGGTCCTCCTGGGCTACCGCCTTTCTCCGGAAGCGGCTTCGCCGGGCTCCGACCTGGCGGTGACCCTCTATTGGCAGCCGCGGCTTCCCCTGGAAGGAGACTACACCACCTACGTGCACCTAGTGGACCCGAGAGGGGAGCGCGTGGTGGGGAGCGACCACCGCCCAGGGGGCGTCTACTACCCCTCTTCCCTCTGGGAGCCGGACGACATCCTGGAGGACTCCCACCGGCTCGCCCTGCCCGCTGACCTCCCCCCGGGCTCCTACCGCCTGCGCGTGGGCGCGTACCTCTACCCCCAGATGGCGGAACTGGGAGAGCCCTTGTGGATCGGGGAAGTGAAGGTGCGGTAAGCCGCGCGGGAGGGCTCTACGCGCTGGTCTGCGTCCTTCCCCGGGCGGTGACCATTTCGGTGGGCCGCCTGGGGGAGGTGGCCTTCCCTGCCGGCTGGTACGTCTACGTGGGGAGCGCACAGGGGCCAGGGGGCCTGGCGGCCCGGGTGGGACGCCACCTGCGGCGGGCCAAGCGGGTCCGCTGGCACGTGGACTCCCTGCTGGCCTGGGCCGAGGTGCGGGAGGTGTGGGGCAAGGCCGGGGATGCGCCGGGGGAATGTGCCTGGGCCGCGGCCCTGGCCCAGGCCCCAGGAGCCCGCCGCTGGCCCCCGGGCTTCGGAGCCTCCGACTGCCGGTGCCCGGGGCACCTCATCGCTTTCCCCGGAGCGCCTGGAGCCGAGCCCTTCCGCGCCCTTGGTGCGGAGCGCCTGTGGCCCTAGGCGGTCCGGCTGGCGGCCTCCCGCAGGAGCGCGGCGGTGTTGAGCACGAGGGCCACACGTCCATCGGCCAGGGTGACGGCTCCATCCAGGCCGAGGACGCCCTTCAGGAGCCCCTTCAGGGGCCTGACCACCACCTCCTGGATGCCCAGAAGGTCATCCACTGCCAGGGCCCCCTCCCAGCGGGCCCGGCCCACCACCACCGCCCGCCGGCGGCCGTCGGGGACCTCCGCCGAGAGGGGCGCGCCGGCCAGGAGGGCCACCAGATCCCATACCGGGACCACGCGCCCATCCACCACCAGGTCCCGGCCGCTCCGGATGGCATCTGCCAGGCCCACCACCCGGGTGACCTGGCCCATGGGGATGGCGAAGAGCCGTCCCTCAGCCTGCACCACGAGGGCCTGGAGGATGGCCAGGGTCAGAGGGACGTGGATGCGGAATGTGGTGCCCCGGCCCTGCTCCGAGGCGATCTCCAGTTCCCCCCGCATCTCCTCCACGGCCTCCTTGACCACCCCCATCCCCACCCCGCGGCCGGAGACGGGCGTCACGTCGGCAGCCGTGGAGAAATCGCGGTGGCAGATGAGCATCCAGACCTCGGGGTCGGGGAGGCGGGCAGCCTCTTCTGGCCGCAGGATGCCCTTTTCCACGGCCGTCCGGAGGATGCGCTCCCGGTCCAGGCCGCGCCCATCGTCCGAGACCTCCACCACCACGGTGTCCTGCTTCCGTTCCACCCGGATGGTCAGGGTGCCTGCGCGGGGCTTCCCGGCGCGCACCCGTTCCTCCGGGCTCTCCAGGCCGTGGGCCACGGCGTTGCGGATGAGGTGGATCAGCGGCTCGTCCAGGCGGTTGAGGATGGCCCGGTCCAGTTCAATCTCGGTCCCCTCTAGCACTAGGTCCGCCTCTTTGCCCGTGGCCCGCAGGAGGTCCCGCACGACCCGGGGGTAGCGGTGGAGGAGCGTCCCTGCCGGCACCATGCGCAGGTCCAGGATGGCCTCCTGGACCCGGTCCAGGATCTGGGCCTGCTCGTGGACCAGGTCTCTGAGGGTCTCGTCGGGGATGCGGCGCACCCGCTCCTCCAGCCGGGCGCGGCTGACGACGAGTTCGGCCATGAGGTCCGTCAGCCTCTCCAGGAGGTCCGAGCGCACCCGGACGTCCGTCCGCTCCCTCGGTGCAAGGCGCGGGGCCGGGGCCTTCGCCGGAGTGGGGGTGGGTTGGGGTGGCTGTCTCTGGGGCAGGAGGACCTCCGCCTCCCTCACTTCCGGATGTTCCTGCAGGAGCGCCTTGATCTCCTCCGGCGAGCGCTCTGTGCGCAACCACAGAGTGACCTCCCCGTCAAAAGACGGGCCTTTCATCTCCTCCAGGGAGGGCCTGTGGCCTGCCACCTCCCCCAACCCTGCCAACCGCCGGAGGAGGACGTACGCCCGCGCACCCTTGGCGGGCAGGTCCTCCGGCAGGCGGAAGCGGACCTGGGTCACCCCTTCGGGCGGGGGAACCGGGCGCTCCTCTGGGGGCGGAGCCTCAGCCTCCCTGGGGGCGAGGCCGGCCCTCTTCCACTCCTCCAGGCGGTGGAGGTACGGGATCAGGTTGACTGAGCCCTCCCGACCGGCCTCCACGGCATCCAGGAACTCCCGCAGGAGGTCCACCCCTTCAAAGAGGACCTGCACCAGAGCCGGGTCGGACGGACCCCCGCGCTGGAGGTGGCCGAAGAGGTCCTCCATGGCGTGGGTCACCTGGGCCATGGCCTCGTACCCCATCCCGGCGGAGAGGCCCTTGAGGGTGTGGGCGGCCCGGAAGAGGGTGGCCAGGGCCTCGGGATCGCCAGGGGCGCGCTCCAGGCGCACCAGGGCGTGGTCCATGCGCTCCAGGTGCTCGCGGGATTCTCCCAGGAAGAGGTCCAGGTAGTCCGAGAGGTCCAGCGTCACCGTCCCTCCTCCCTAGCGCTCGCCCTGGACCCCTTGCGCCGCCCCGGAAGGGAGGCGGCTTTCTCCGCTACCAGGCGGATCAGCACCTCGGGGATCTCCTTGAGGGGCAGCACGTAGTCCACCGCGCCCGTCTCGGCGGCGGCGCGGGGCATGCCGAAGACCATGCTGGAGCGGGCGTCCTGGGCCACAGTGGTGGCCCCTCGGGCCTTGAGGGCGCGGATCCCCTCCGCGCCGTCCTCTCCCATGCCGGTGAGGACCACGGCGATCACCTCTGGGCCGGCCACCTCGGCCAGGGAACGGAACAACACGTCCACGGAGGGGCGCACCCCGTTGACCGGTGGGCTGTCCTCCAGGGCGATCTGCAAGGAGCCCGTCCGGGCGTTGTGGCGGACCTTCATGTGGACCCCTCCAGGGGCCACGTAGACGATGCCGGGCTCCAAGACGTCCCCTTCCGCGGCCTCGCGGGTCCGGAGGGGGATGGCGCGGCCCATCCGCTCGGCAAAGGGGCGGGTGAAGGCAGCCGGCATGTGCTGCACCACCAGGACGGGGGCCTGGAAGCCGCGGGGGAGCCCTTGCAGCACCCAGCGCAGGGCCTGCGGTCCCCCGGTGGAGGCACCGATGGCCACGATGGGCATGCGCGGCCGCGGGGCCTGCGCCTCCTGGGGGACGGGCGTGGCTGTGCGGCCTTGGAGGGCCCGGAGCATCTCCTCCAGGTTGACGCGGGCCGCCAGTTTCACCTTGGCCACCAATTCGTCCCGCACTTTGGCGATGTCGCCGGAGATGGGCCCGGAGGGCTTCAGGACGAAGTCCACCGCGCCCTCCTCCAAGGCCTGGAGGGTTGTGGCTGTGTCGTCTATGCCTGTGACCACCACCACGGGCAGCGGCCGCTCCATCGTCAGCATCCGCAGGAAGTCCAGGCCGGACAGTTGCGGCATGGCCAGGTCCAGGGTCACCACGGTGGGGCGGAGGGCCTCAATCTTGCTCAGGGCTTCCCACCCGTCCCGCGCCGTGCCCACGACCTCAATCTCGGGATCGGAGTTGAGGAGGTCGGCGATCAACTGCCGCATCAGGGCGGAGTCGTCCACGACCAGGACGCGCAAGGCACCTGCAGCCACCGTCTCCCTCCGTCCAGAAGCCAGCCCTGTACCGCAACCCTAGCCCACCACGCGTCGCAGCACCTGCAGGACCTCCGCCGGCCTGAAGGGCTTCACCACAAAGTCCTCTGCCCCGGCTTCCAGGGAATCCACCACCGTTTCCTGCTGGTCCACGGCGCTGCACATCACCACGCGGGCGTGGGGGTCCAGGGCCTTCAGTTGGCGCAGCGCATCAATGCCGCTCGTGTCCGGCATGATGATGTCCATCAGCACCAGGTCAGGCTTGGTCTCCCTGTAGACCTGGAGGGCCTCAGCGGCGTCCGCTGCTTCGCCCACCACCTCAAACTCCGAACCACGGAGCATGTGCTTGAGCATCTGGCGGACCAGCGCCGAATCGTCCACCACCAGGACCCGGTAGCCCATGGCTCAGCCCTCCTGCATGGCCTGGCGTGCCTCCCGCACGGTTTCGGCCTCTTCTGGAGTCAGCACACGCTGAAGGTTCAGGACCAGGACCACATCCCCCTGGATGTAGGCGACGCCGGCCAGGAAGCGGGCGCTCACGCGCGCCACCACAGGGGGCGGAGGCTGCACGGCGTCCTCGGAGAGGTACAGCACCCGCAGGACGTCGTCCACGGCCATGCCCACCACCTGGTCGTCCACCCGGACCACGAGGACCCGCGCCTTAGGCCCCAGGGGGCGGGAGCCCAGGCCGAGGCGTTCTGCCAAGTCCACGATGGGGACCACCTGTCCGCGGAGGCTGGTCACCCCGCGGAGGAAGGGAGGCGCGCCGGGGACCTGCGTGAGGGGCCCTAGGCGCTCCACGTACTCCACCTGGGCGACGGGGACGGCCATGGGGGCCTCCGCGACGCGGAAGAGGACCAATTGGAGGCGCCCTTCCTCCTCCCCCGAGCAGAGGTTCACCAGCCAAGAGGTTGGCTCTTCCCGGGCCTGAGGCACCTCGTTCATGGGTTCGTTGCCCCTCCGCTGGCAAACAAGAGGGCTGGCGCCTGGGCCTCCACGCCCTGGCGCAGTTGCGCCACCACCTGTTGCAGGGTGGCGGCCATGCTGGCCACCTGTTGCGCCGTGTGGCTCACCTCGGCCATGGCGGTGCTCTGCTGGTCAATGGCGCTCGCGGCCTCGTCCGTCGCCTGGGCGTTCTGCTCGGCGATGGCTGTGATCTCGGCGGCCGCGGCCTGGGCCCCCTCCAGGAGCTTCAGGTGGGCGGCTGCGCCCTCGGCCATGCTCCGGCCGGAGGCCCGCACCACGTCCATGGCCTCCACCACCTTGCCCATGGAGGTGCGCGCGTGGTGTGAACTCTTCAGGATCTCCTCTGCCAAGGTGGAGATGCGCCCCACGGAGCGTGCCGAACTCTCGGCCAGGCGGCGGATCTCCTCGGCAACCACGGCGAAACCGCGCCCGTACTGCCCCGCGCGGGCCGCCTCAATGGAGGCGTTCAGCGAGAGGAGGTCGGTGCGGTCGGCAAACCCCTCCACGAGGCCCACCACCTCCTGGATCTCCTGGATCTTGCCATCCAGGGCCTCCAGGTCGGCGGCGGCGCGCCCGAGGGCCTCGGCAGCCTGGAGGAGCGTCTCTTCCATTTTTTGGACCATGCCGTCCAGTTCGTGGGCGGTCTTGGCCGTGGTGTCCATGACCCCGGAGACCTCCTCCACGCGGCGGGCCTGGGTCTCGGCACCGCGGGCGATCTGGCCCATGGTGGCGGCGATCTCCTCCGTCCCCGCGCTGACCTGTTCGGAGGAGGCCGCGAGTTCCTCGGCCAGGGCCAGCAGGCTCTCGGCCACGTCGGCCACCTGCTCGGCCACCTGGGCCTGCTGGGCGGCGCGCTCCCGCAGTTGGGCGAACAGTTGCGCGTTCCGCAGGCTCAGGGCGATTTGGGGGGCCACAGCCTCCAGGAACCGCCGCTCCCAGACGCCAAACCCGTTGCGGCGGGTGCTTTCCAGGTTCAGCACGCCCACCAGGCGCTCCCCTACCAAGAGGGGCAGGGCCAGTTCGGAGGCGGTGTCGGGATGGCCCTCTATGTAGGAAGGAAATTGGCGCACGTCGGGGACGTAGAGGACCTCCCGACGGGCGGCAGCCTGCCCGGTCACCCCTTGGCCGAAGGGGACATAGTCCACGTTGGGGCGTTCTTCCCGGCCCTTCGCCCCAGCCAGCACCAGGCGGTTTTCCTCATCCCGGAGGAGGATGTGCACCGAAGCCCCCTTGACCACGCGGCACACGGTCTCCAGGACTGCCTTCATCAGTCCGTCCATGGAGGGACTGGTGGCGGCGGCTGTGGCCAGCCGCTGCATCTCGGCGATGGTCTGGGCCCGCGCCGCCACCCGTTGTGCAGCGAGGGCGGAGACGGCCGTCACTCCCCACAGGGCCGCCACGCACACCACCAGGTCGGGCCAGGCCACGCCCGTCCTCCAGCCCAGGGCCACGAGGCCTCCCGTGGCGAGCACCCCTGCCAGGCCCGCGAACCAGGGCCCAGACCAGACCGCGCTGGAGAGGAGGGGCACCAGGAAGAGGAGCCCTGCGGCGTGGAACCCGGCCTCGGCCAGCAGGAGGGCTCCCCCCACCACGAGGAGGGCGAAGAGGGCGACCATCCCCTGGACGAACCAGGTCCTGGCAAACCACGTTGGAGGCGAAAGCCAGATGGCCAGAGCCCCGGCCGCCAGGGCCAGGAGGCAGAGCAGGTAGAGCCACCAGGCAGTCAGCACGTCTCGGTGCGACACGGCCTGCAGGAGGAGGAGCGCCGTGGCCGCGAGGTACGTGCTCATGGTCACTCGCTTCCAGATCATCCCTTCCCGGGAACTATCTTGTTCCATGGCTGTGCCTCCCCACATGGACCTTTGGAGGGCCGCTCCCATACGGACTCCCAGCGCCTGCATAAGTATAGCACGTTTCACACTGAAGCGCAACGTTATGTCGTGGTGGGCCGCCCCATCGCCTCGTGTCGTGCTGGGAGTGCTGGGCCACAATGAAAATTCGTTTTTCGACCATGCAGGTCACAGTTGTAGTCTCGTAGGGGCGCACGGCTGTGCGCCCCTACTCAGATTGCAAGGCGTCAAGAACCACCGTGGCGTAGTAGGAGCGTGATCTATAGTTTCCTACCCCTCCTGCAAGCGGGGGTAGGGAGAGGTCCGTAGGGGCGATCCATGGATCGCTCCTGCCGTCAACGAATGGAAGAACGAATAAACGAATGGCTCGCGCCCGCGCCGGGCTCATCCGCTTTGTCGGGGGCTCCCTTCCCAGCCCTCGGAGCGCGTTCCTCCTGGCACATGTGGCACCTCCGCCCTTCTTTGCAACCTGGTAACGGTGTCTTGGCCCGCTTCGGCGCGGCGTTGACATCGGCGAGGGGGCGGGCTATAATGCGCGCCGGGAAAGGGCGCAACGGCCACAGGAAAGGCTCTTGCAGGTAGGATGGGGCGCGGCCTATGGGGGAGAGCGTCTTGATCGTGGAGGACGAGCCGAAAATCGCGGACTTCCTGCGCCGCGGCCTGACCTTTGAGGGGTACCAGGTCCAGGTGGCCTACACCGGCGAGGAGGCCCTGGCCATGGTCCGAGAGGCCTCTCCCGACCTGGTCATCCTGGACATCATGCTGCCAGGGATTGACGGCATGGAGGTCTGCCGGCGGCTGCGGAAGAACCACCCCGACCTGCCCATCCTGATGCTCACGGCCCGCGACGCCATCCCCGACCGCGTGGCCGGCCTGGATGCCGGCGCGGACGACTACCTGGTCAAGCCCTTCGCCTTTGACGAACTCCTGGCGCGGCTGCGGGCGCTCCTGCGGCGGGCCCGCCCCCCGGAGCCGGGCGAGGTGCTCCGCTTCGCCGACCTGACGATGAACACCACCACGCGCGAGGTCTGGCGGGGCGAACGCCCGGTAGACCTGACGGCGCGGGAGTTTGACATCCTGGAACTCTTCCTGCGCCACCCGCGCCAGGTCCTGACGCGCGACCTCCTCTACGAGCGCATCTGGGGCTACGACTACGGCGGCGAGTCCAACATCATAGAGGTCTACATCCGGTACCTGCGGGCCAAGTTGGAAGCCGCCGGCGAGCCACGCCTCCTGCACACGGTGCGGGGCGTGGGCTACGTCCTGCGGGAGGAGCCATGAAGCGCGTGGCCCTCCCCCTGCGGGTGCGGCTGGCCCTCTGGTACGCCTTCGTCCTGGCGGCGGTGCTCCTCGTCTTCGGCGCCGCCACCCACTCGGTCCTGGCCTACGTCCTCACCCGGGATGTGGACCGCCGCCTGACCGAGACAGCCCAGCGGGTGCTCACAGCCACGCGCGTCCAGGTGCGCCCCCTCCTCAATGTGCGCCTCATTGAACTCCCCCAACTGGACGTCTTCACCTCGTCGGGCATCTACATCCAGGTGATGGATGCCGAAGGGACGGTGTACAGCCGCTCTGCCAACCTGGGCGCGGCCACCCTGCCCAGGGATGAGGCCACCTGGCGCGAACTCCAGGCCGGGCGGACGACGCGCCAGGACTTCCGCGTCGGGGGGACGCGCCTCAGGGTCCTCAGCGTGCCCCTGGTGCTGGAGGATGGCCAGATGGCTGGCGTGCTGCAGGTGGGTGCGTCCCTCTGGGAGGTGGACATGATCCTGCAGCGCCTCCTCACCATCCTGGTGGGCGGGAGCCTCCTGGCTGTGGTTGTCTCCATGCTCCTGGGCATCTGGCTGGCACGGACGGCCCTCAAGCCCATTGACGAGATCACCCAGACCGCGCTGCGCATCAGCCGCGCCGAGGACCTCCACCAGCGGCTTCCCGCGCCGGCCGTCCAGGACGAGGTGGGGAGGCTGACCGACACCTTCAACGAGATGCTGGGGCGGCTGGAGAACCTCTTTGAGACCCAGAAGCGCCTGGTGGCCGACGTCTCCCACGAACTGCGGACCCCTCTGACGACCATCCGGGGGAACATTGACCTCCTGCGGCGGGGCGCGGCGGAGGACCGGGAAGCCCGCGAGGAGGCCCTGAAGGCCATTGAGGCCGAGACCCTGCGGATGTCCCGCATGGTCTCGGACCTGCTCCTCCTGGCCCGTGCCGACGCTGGCTTCCCCCTGGAGCGCAAGCCGGTGGAACTGGACACGCTCCTCCTGGAGGTCTACCGCCAGGCCCTCCTCCTCAGCGATGGGGTGAAGGTGCACCTCGGCCACGAGGATCAGGCGGTGGTGTTGGGGGATGCAGACCGGCTGCGCCAGGCCCTGGTGAACCTGGTGGACAACGCCCTCAAGTACACGCCGCCCGGCGGAGAGGTGCGTCTCTCCCTCTACCGGGACCAGGACTGGGTGCGGGTGGAGGTGCAGGATACGGGCATCGGCATCGCGCCGGAAGATCTACCCCACATCTTTGAGCGGTTCTACCGCGCCGACCGGGCCCGTGGGAGCAGCGGCGGCACAGGCCTGGGCCTCTCCATCGCCGATTGGATCGCCAAGGCGCACGGAGGGCAGATCACCGTGAAGAGTAAAGTGGGGCAGGGGAGCACCTTCACCCTGTGGCTGCCTCTCTGGAAGCGGGAAGCCAAGGCCGAAGGCCCCCACCGTCCGCCGCCTGCGCGCCCCCGACCCACCGCGGAGGAGGAGAACGCATGAACGCCCCTCACGATGAAGAGGCCCTGGCCCTCTCCGCCCGGTTGGGGGCAGCCTGCCTGGCGAAAGGGCTCACCCTGGCCGTGGCGGAATCCTGCACTGGGGGCCTCGTGATGAGCCTCGTGACCGACACGGCCGGCAGTTCGGCCTATTTCCTGGGGGGCATCGTGGCCTACCACAACGCGGCCAAGGAACGCCTTCTGGGGGTGCGCGCCGAAACGCTCCGGGAGCACGGCGCCGTGAGCGAGCCCACAGCCCGGGAGATGGCCCGGGGGGTGCGCGCCTGCCTGGGGGCGGACCTCGGCATCGCCGTCACTGGCATCGCCGGCCCGACGGGCGGCACCCCTCAGAAGCCGGTGGGCCTCGTCTACGTGGCTGTCTCTTCCCCCTGGGGAGAGGAGTGCGAGCGGCACCTCTGGACGGGAGACCGCCTGGAGAACAAGCGCTCCTCGGCCCTGGCAGCCCTGCGGCTCGCCCTCCGCCACCTGGGCGAAGAAACGGAGCGGCAGGGTACATGCCCTGCCGCTCCGGATCCACCTCTGGGGTGAGTGCGTTCTTGTAAGCCTGATCAAAGGCGAGAGAGGACAAAGCCTCTTAAGGTTGGCACCATGCGTGGGGGTGTGTGGCCTCAGAACCCCCGCTGGCGCAGACGCCGTTCGCGACGTGCCTGCTTGCGCCGGGCGCGCCGGATGGCCTTGCGCTTCTCAATGCGGCGTTTCTCGCTCTTGGAGACGTACCACCGCTTCTTGCGCGCCTCGCTCAGGATGCCGCTCTTGGTCACCTCCTTGCGGAACCGCTTGAGCAGGCTCTCCGCGGATTCGCCCGGCTTGGAGACCACCGTCGTCACGCCTCTCTCACCTCCCTTCTCTTCCAAGTTGGTGCAGGCCCTGGCCTGGACAAATAAAAAGCCTGTGGCCCCTGGACTGCGCAGACAGGCCTCAGGCTTTCACTCGCCTTCCGAAGATTGCGGCTTCCCGCATCCTCCAGTGGGCCGACCTGTCCCTCCTCAACAGTTGATAAGGGCAACCCGCACGGGCTTGCCGATCCAGTCGCAAACATTATACCCTAGGCTCTGGCAAATGTCAACGCAGCGGCCGCCTGTGGTATAATGGGCCCGACCTTTGCAGGGCTGGGGAGCGAGAGCGGTGCGCAAGTTCGCCATCATCGCCGACGACCTGACGGGGGCCATGGATACCGGCGGGCAGTTCGCCCGGGACGGCTTCCACACCCTCGTGCATTTCCTCCAGGCCCCGCCCGCGGTTGGCGAGGTCGCCGTGGTGGATACGGAAAGCCGGGAACTCAGCCCGGAGGAGGCCTACGGGCGGGTCCGGAAGGCTGCCGAGGCCCTCAAGGGAGTTCCCGTCTACAAGAAGGTGGATTCCACCCTGCGGGGACCCCTGGGGCAGGAACTGGACGCGCTCATGGACGCCCTGGGGCTGGAGAAGGCGGTGGTCTGCCCCGCCTTCCCCGCCGCTGGCCGCACGGTCCTGGAAGGGCGGCTGCGGGTGCACGGGGTCCCCCTGCTCCAGACCGAGTTCGCCCGCGACCCCCTGTGCCCGCCCACCGACCACATCGGGAGCCTCCTGGCCCGCCAGAGCCGGCGCCCTGTGGGTGAAGTCCCGCTGCAGGAGGTCCGGCGGGGGGCGGATGCCCTGGCCGAGTCCCTTGCGGCGCGCTCCGAGGCCCTCTTGGTGGTGGACGCCCTGGAGCCAGAGGACCTGGCCGTCCTGGCCCGGGCGGTGGGGCGGATGGGGGAGGGGGTTGTGGCCTGCGGCTCGGCTGGCCTGGCCCAGGCCCTGCCCGGTGGGCTCGGGCTGCGGCCGGCGGGGAGGGCCCCGCGCACTAGGAAGGCTCAGGGGAGGCCTGTTCTGGTGGTGGCCGGGAGCCAGCGGGAGGTCACCCGGCGGCAGATCCGGGCCGCGGAGGGGCGGGGCGCGGCCCTGGTCCACCTGGCCCCCCTGCCCACGGAGGACGAGGCGCGCCGCGCGCTCGTCCAGGCCACGGAGCACCTGCAGGCCGGGCGGGACGTGATCCTGACCACGGCCTTCCAGCCCCCTCTGCCGGGGCAGGAGCGGGCCGTGGCCCAGCACCTGGGGCGACTGGCCGCCGCGGTCGCCAGCCAGCACGCCCCTGGGGGGTGGGTGCTGACCGGCGGAGCCGTGGCCTTCGCCGTGTGTCAGGCCCTCGGCATAGGGTCTTTGGAGATCGGGGGGGAGGTGGCGCCGGGCATCCCCTTCGGATGGGTGGCCGACGGGCCGTGGGAAGGCACTCCCTTGGTCACCAAGGCTGGCGGCTTCGGGGGGGAGGATGCCCTGGCCGCGGCCATTGCGTTCTTGCACGGAGGCGAAGGGAATGGGTGAGAGGAAACCGCTTCTGGGCATCACCATGGGCGATCCGGCCGGCGTGGGGCCCGAGATCATCGTCATGGCCCTCGCCGAGCAGGAGGTCCGGGAGGCTTGCCGCTCCCTGGTGATCGGCGATGCGGCAACCATGGCCGCCGCCGTGGAGATCGTGGGCAGCCCCCAGCGGGTGCGGGCAGTGCGGTCCCCGGGGGAGGTCCAGGATGAACCGGGGGTCATCTACGTCTTGGACCTGGGCAACGTGGACCTGGGGCGGCTGGTCCGCGGCCGGGTGGACCCCATGGCGGGGAAGGCCGCGTACGAATATGTGGCCCGGGCAGTGGACCTGGCGCTGGCAGGGGAGATTGACGCCGTCGTCACCGCCCCTCTGAACAAGGAGGCGTTGAACGCCGCGGGCTACCACTTCGCCGGCCACACGGAGATCCTGGCCCACCTGTGTCAGGTCCGAGATGTGGCGATGATGCTCGTCTCGGGGGGCCTGCGGGTGAGCCACGTGAGCACCCACGTCTCCCTGCGGGAGGCCTGCGACCGGGTCAAGAAGGAGCGGGTCCTCAGGGTCATCCTCCTGACGGACGAGGCCCTGCGGCGCATGGGCATCGCCTCGCCGCGCATCGCCGTGGCGGGGCTGAACCCCCACGCCAGCGACGGCGGCCTCTTCGGCACGGAGGAAGCCGAGGAGATCGCGCCGGCCGTCCAGGAGGCGCAGGCCCGGGGCCTCCAGGTGGAAGGGCCCCTGCCGCCGGACACCGTCTTCTACCGAGCCGTGAAGGGGCACGAGATCGGCCGCAGCCCCTTTGACGCTGTGGTGGCCATGTACCACGACCAGGGCCACATCCCCATCAAACTCCTCGGCCTCTTTGACGGCGTCAATGTGACCCTGGGCCTGCCCATCATCCGCACCTCGGTGGACCACGGCACCGCCTTCGGCAAGGCGGGCAAGGGGACGGCCAGCCCCGTCAGCATGATCGCGGCCCTCAAACTGGCGGTCCAGATGGCCAGGGGACGGGGGTGAGGTCTGCAGGGGCAATTCATGAATTGCCCCTACAGAATCCCTCGCCCCTGCCGTCGCAGGCGGCAGGGATGAGGCGAGGTCAGGTGGAAAGCCCAGGAAGAGTAAGCCGGTGGCCTTGGGCCTGAGCAGGGGGCTGTCAACGGATTTTGGGAACGGATTGAGCGGATAGTTAAGGCGCGGCAAGCGTTCCCCCGCGCAATGGAGTTCGGGAACGGATTGAACGGAGGGGCAAGGCCGGGGGGCATATCCTGCGGTGCGGGGGCAGGCGTTCTCCTGGCTACTCCACGTAGCCCAGCCCGCGGAGGCGTTCCTCTATGAGGCGCTCCTCCTACTCGGAATACTCAGCCTCTCTGGGCGGCCGAACCGCCTCCCCACCGGCGCGCTGGACCTCGCGGCAGGCGGGCTCGCTCTCCGGTGCCCAGACTTCCCTGAGGACGCGGCCATCCACGTCCGCGGGGACCGGCACGCCGAAGTAATGCAGGATGGTCGGGGCCAGGTCCATGATGTGGGCCTCGGGGAGTTGGACGCCCCGCCTTACACCGTCGCCGGCCATGAGGAAGATGCCGTAGGGGCGGTGGCCGCCGTTGTTCAGAGCAGGGGTGAAGGGCGGTGGCGGGGGTTTGGGCTTCCCCTCCTGCGGCAGGTACAAGCCGCGCAGGACGAAGGCCGTCCGCCACTGGATGAGGAGGTCCGGGGCGCGGTCCACGAAGGGGCCGTGGTAGACTTCCTCCCGCCGGGCTGCCCACTCCACCACTGGCTCTTCCCGCACGATGTCCACCGTGGCCCGCAGGCGCGCCAGGAGGAGGTCGCGCAGGGTCTCGTACTCCTGGCCCGGTTCCACCGTGCCCTGGGGCTCCCGGCCCTGCAGGTTGACCCACAGGTCATCCCGCGCTCCGAAGGCGTAGGCACGGGTGCGGGGCCAGTCTATCCCCTGGAAGGTCATGGAGCCCTCTATGCGCCCCCGCAGCCCGGGCAGGAGGCGCGCCAGCCGCTGCTTGGCCTCCCGCGAGAAGTGGGTGTCCACCCAGCGGTAGCCCGAGCGCAGCGCGGCGAAGGCCAGGCGGCGGGCCTTCGCCTCCAGGCCTCCGCCTGCCGCGCCCCCCGCAGCGAAGTGGAGCAGCCCCTGGTCGGCAAGCCAGGGGTTGAGGAACTCTGCCCCCCGCTGGTTGAAGCCGCCGCCGTGGTCGGACATGCACAGCACCGTCGCACCGGGCATCGCCTCCATCAGTTGGGCGATGGCGCGGTCCAGCCGCTGGTAGACCTGGAGGATGGTGTCGCCGTAGCGGGCGGCTTCTTCGGGGTCGTGCTCGGGGTGGGTGGGGTCCATGTCCTTCCAGAAGAAGTGCTGGGCGGCGTCGGTGGCGGTGAAGACGACCACCATGCAGTCGGTGGGGAAGTGGCGGGCCAGGTACAGGGCGTAGGCCAGGCGTTTTTCCAGGGCCTCAAAGATGCGCTCGCGGGCCTTATCTCGCCGGCCAGCCTTGATGTAGCCGGGGATGCCCGGCTCAATGATGTAGTCGCCCACCGCGGCCCGCAGGTCCGCGGCCAGGTCCCGGGGCCAGGAGAAGGCCGGGCTGCCGGGGGCTGGGGTGTCCAGGCCAGCCAGCATGTAGCCGTTGACCTCCTCGGCCGGGTAGGTCATGGGGACGTTGATGACCCCCACCCGGTAGCCGGCCTGGCTGAGGAGCCGCCAGAAGGGGGCCCCGTGGCGGAAGGAACCGTTCAGGTAGCGCTTGGTGTAGGTGCCGGGGATGAGTTCGTCAAAGTAGAAGATGCCGTGCTTGCCAGGGTTCAGGCCTGTGGCGAAGGAACTCCAGGCCGGCGCGCTGTTCATGTTGGGCACCGACCGCAACGGGGCGGACACCCCCTCTTCCAGCAGGCGCGCCAGAGTGGGCAACTTCCCTGCCCGCGCCCACGGCCGGATCAGGTCAAACGTCGCCCCATCCAACCCCACCACCAGCAGCCGCTGCCCCATGGATTGTCTCCTTAAATCCACCACAGAGAACACAGAGAGCACAGAGTCTTCAAATTTTTTCCTCTGTGTCCTCTGTGACAAATTCCTACCCCAGGTAGCCCAGGCCGGCCAGGTGCTTCTCTAAATCCACCACAGAGAACACAGAGAGCACAGAGTCTTCAAATTTTTTCCCTCTGTGTCCTCTGTGACAAATTCCTACCCCAGGTAGCCCAGGCCGGCCAGGTGCTTCTCTAAATCCACCACAGAGAACACAGAGAGCACAGAGTCTTCAAATTTTTTTCCCTCTGTGTCCTCTGTGACAAATTCCTACCCCAGGTAGCCCAGGCCG
>DAOTYM010000146.1:0-6530 GCA_034434775.1 Anaerolineae bacterium
GAACTGATTGACGAGCAGGGGGTGGGCAACGGCGTCTCCCTCATCATCTTCGGGGGCATCGTCGCCCGGGTGCCGCAGACGGTGGGCGCGTACCTCATCGCCCAGGATTGGGGGCGGCTCTTCATCCTGCTGGCCATCATGGTGATCACCGTGGCCGCCATCGTCGTGGTCCAGGAGGGGCAGCGGCGCATCCCGGTCCAGTACGGGCGGCGGGTGCTGGCCATGCGGGGCAACCGGCTGCGGGTGGCTGGCGGCCAGAGCAGCTGGATCCCCCTGCGGGTCAACTCGGCGGGGATGATCCCGCTCATCTTCGCCCAGAGCATCATGCTGCTCCCCGGGACCATCGCTGGCTACTTCGTCTATTCTAACGTAGGGTGGCTGGCCAGCGCCGCCCAGACCATCTCGCGGGTCTTTGACCCCAACGGGTGGGTCTACGGCATCCTGTATTTCCTGATGGTCATCGGGTTCACGTACTTTTACACGGATGTGATCTTCCGCCAGCAGAACCTGCCGGATACCCTGCAGAAGCAGGGAGGGTTCATCCCGGGCATCCGGCCCGGCAAGCGCACGGAAGAGTACCTGAACGGAGTGCTGCAGCGCATCACCCTGGTGGGGGCGGTCTTCCTGGGCGCCGTGGCGATCCTGCCCTGGATCAGCAGCCTGATCACCGGTGAGTCGGTCGCCAGGGGAGGGATGCTCATCACCAGCGCTGGCCTCCTGATCGTGGTCGGCGTCGTCCTGGACACGATGAAGCAACTGGAGGCCCAGCTCCTGATGCGGCACTACGAGGGCTTCATCCGCAGGGCATCTTCGTAGCCGGAGGCGGCCGACACCGATGCAGAAGGACAGGCGGATCTTCATCGTGCTCCTGGGCGCGCCGGGCGCGGGCAAGGGGACCCAGGCGGAACTCCTGGAGGAAGACTACGGGCTGGCGCACATCTCCAGCGGTGACCTCTTCCGCGAGCACCTGAAGAAGGGGACGCCGCTGGGCAAGTTGGCCCAGACCTACATGGACCGCGGGGAACTGGTCCCCGACGACGTGACCATCGCCATGGTGCGGGAACGGCTGCAGGAACCCGACTGCCAGGCGGGGGCCATCTTGGATGGGTTCCCCCGCACGGTGGCCCAGGCGGAGGCGCTGGACGCCCTCTTGGCGGAACTGGGGGAGCGGCTCTGCTCCGTCCCGTACGTGAAGGTGTCGGAAGAGGTCCTGCTGGAGCGGCTGAGCGGGCGGTGGACCTGCCGCCAGTGCGGCGCGGTGTACCACGTGCTCCATCATCCGCCCAAGGTCGCCGGGGTGTGCGACGTGTGCGGCGGGGAATTGTACCAGCGCCCGGACGACACGCCGGAGACGCAGAAACGGCGGATCGCCGTGTACCTGGAGCAGACCGCCCCGCTGATCGCCCACTACCGGGCGCGGGGCCTGCTGGTGGAGGTGGATGGGGAACGGCCGATTGAAGAGGTACACGCGGCTCTGCGGAAAGCGATTGAGGACTCATGCGGCCGTCCATCGTGATCGTTAAGAAAACGGCAGAGGAACTGGCGCTGATGCGGGAGGCAGGCCGCATCGTGGCCCTGGTCCTGCAGGCCATCCGAGAGGCGGCGAGGCCCGGGGTCAGCACGGCGGACCTGGACCGCCTGGCGGAGGACATCATCCGCAGCCACGGGGCAGTCCCCTCGTTCCTGGGGGTTCCCGGGGGGCCGGGCCGGCCGGATTTCCCGGCCACCATCTGCGCCAGCCTGAACGAGCAACTGGTCCACGGCATCCCTCGGCCGGACGTGGTGCTGAAGCCGGGGGACATCCTGAGCGTGGACGTGGGGGCGATCTACGAGGGCTGGCACGGCGATGCGGCCATCACGGTGGGCATCGGCCGCATTTCGGATGAGGCGAAGCGGCTGATCGCGGTGACGGAAGGGGCTCTCCAGGCGGGGATCGCCGCGGCCCGGGCCGGTCGGCGGGTGGCCGACATCTCCCGGGCCATCCAGCGCTATGTGGAGCGCCACGGCTTCAACGTGGTGCGGGAGTACACGGGGCACGGCATCGGCCGGGAGATGCACGAGCCGCCGCAGGTCTTGAACTACCACGCCCCCAGCATGCCGGAGGGGCCGGTCCTGGAGCCGGGCATGACCCTGGCCCTGGAACCCATGGTGAACGCGGGGACCTACCGCACCAAAGTCCTGGCGGACGGGTGGACGGTGGTCACAGCCGACGGGCGGCTTTCGGCCCATTTTGAGCACACCATCGCCATTACAGAGGGCGAGGCGGAGATCCTGACTCGCCTGTGAAGGAGGAGGAGACGACATGAAGGTCAGGCCTTCGGTGAAGCGGCGTTGCGAGAACTGCAAGATCATCAGACGGCGCGGGGTGGTGCGGGTCATCTGCAAGAACCCGCGGCACAAGCAGCGCCAAGGCTAAACCCTTGTGGGAGAGGCCCTGCCACGGGGCAGGGGGCAGGAACTTCTGAGGAGGTTGCTGGATGGCACGTATCGCTGGGCGGGACCTGCCGCGGGACAAGCGAGTGGAGGTGGCCCTGACGTACATCTACGGCATCGGGCGGTCTCTGAGCCGTGAGATCCTGGCCAAGACGCAGATCAACCCCGACACCCGGGTGCGCGACCTGACGGAGGCCGAGGTCAGCCGGTTGCGGGAGGTCATTGACCGCGAGTACCGGGTGGAGGGCGACCTGCGCCGTGAGGTGGCGATGAACATCAAGCGGCTCATGGAGATCGGCTGTTACCGAGGGATCCGACACCGGAAGAACTTGCCCGTGCGCGGGCAGCGGACCCGCACCAACGCCCGGACCAAGCGCGGGCCGCGCAAGACGGTGCCCGGGCGGCGGCGGTCTCGGGCCAAGAAGTAAGAGGCCGAGGGGGCTTTTTGGGAGCCCCCGAGGGCGAGGTTTTTCGTAGGCAGGAGGGACAATGGGACGCGCAAGGCGTGGTACAAGCAGGGCTTCGCGGCGGGAACGGCGGGTGGTGCCGCTGGCGCAGGCACACATCCAATCTACGTTCAACAACACCATCATCACCATCACGGACCCTCAGGGCAATACCCTGACCTGGGCCAGCGCGGGCTCGGCGGGCTTCAAGGGGTCCCGCAAGAGCACGCCCTACGCGGCGCAGGTTGCTGCCCAGCAGGCGGTGCGGCAGGCCCAGGACCTGGGCGTGCGGGAAGTGGATATCTTCGTCAAGGGCCTGGGGCCGGGCCGGGAGGCAGCCATCCGCTCCCTCCAGAGCGCGGGGCTGCGCATCCGGTCCATCACCGATGTGACGCCGGTGCCCCACAACGGGTGCCGGCCGAAGAAGAAGCGGCGCGTCTAAGGCCAAGGGCGCGCTGGCGGCCAGGAGGGCGCGGGCTCTCGCTCCTGGCTGCAAGATGAGCAGTGCGAGAACGTGCGGAGGAAACATGGGCAGGTATACAGGTCCCGTTTGCAGGCTTTGCAGGCGCGAGGGTGTGAAACTCTTCCTCAAGGGGGAACGGTGCCTCACCGACAAGTGCGCGGTGGAGCGGCGACCGTATCCCGCGGGGATGCATGGGCAGAAGGCGCGCTTCCGGCGCAAGGAGTCGGACTACGCGCTCCAGTTGCGGGAGAAGCAGCGCGCCAAGCGCATCTACGGGGTGCTGGAGCGGCAGTTCCGTCGCTACTACAAGGAAGCGTTGCGGAGGCCGGGGCGCACAGGGGCCAACCTCTTGGCCATCCTGGAGAGCCGGCTGGACAACGTGGTCTACCGCCTGGGGTTCGCCGACTCCCGCGCCCAGGCGCGGCAGTTGGTGCGGCATGGGCACTTCTTGCTCAACGGGCGGAAGACCGACATCCCCTCGGCCCTGGTGAAGCCGGGAGATGTGGTGAGCGTGCGGCCCGAGAGCCGTCGGCTCACCTACTTCAAGGAGCGGGCGGAGGTCCTGGACTCCAAGCCCTTGGTGAACTGGCTCAGCCGTGATGCCATGAACATGTCGGGGAAGGTCCTGAGCCTGCCGGAGCGCAGGGACATTGACGTGGACCTCAAGGAACAGCTGATCGTAGAGTTCTACTCGCGGTAGCGCGACGGCGTCTGGACAGGCTGCCCGTGGTACGGGGCCTGGGTCCGCAGTGTGGAGGAGGAGACCTTGTTGTCCAATCTGGTGCTCCCGAGGATAGAAACCGTTGCCAGTTCGCGCAACTACGGTCGCTTCAGCATCGGCCCGTTGGAGAGCGGGTATGGCATCACGCTGGGCAACGCCCTGCGGCGCGTGCTTCTCTCGTCCCTGCCGGGCGCGGCCGTGACCTATATCCGCGTGAGCGGGGTGCCGCACGAGTTCACCACCATCCCGCATGTCAAAGAAGACATGATGGCCTTCATCCTGAACGTGAAGCAGTTGCGGCTGAAACTGGACGGGGACGAGGAGGTGCGCCTGCGCCTGGCGGTGCGGGGCCAGGGCGTGATCACGGCGGCAGACCTGGAGTGGCCGCCCAACGTGGAGATTGCCAACCCGGACCTGTACCTCCTCACGGCCGATTCGGATGAGGCCGACCTGGATATTGAACTGGTGGTCGCGCCGGGGCGGGGGTACTCGCCGGCCGAGGAGCGGGTGCGCAGCGGAGGCATCGGCGAGATCGCCGTGGATGCCATCTTCAGCCCGGTGCGCAAGGTCAACTACGAGGTGGAACGGGCCCGCATCGGCCAGGCTACCGACTACGACCGCCTGCTGATGGAGATCTGGACCGACGGGACCATCTCGCCGGAGGAGGCCCTGTCCAGCGCGGCCAAGATCCTGGTGGACCACTTCCTCTTGGTGGCCAACCTGGGGCGGGAGGCCGCCCCAGAGGAGGGCCGGGCGGGAGGCGCGCCGGAGGTCGCCATTCCGCCGGAGGTGGCGGAGACGCCGGTGGAGGAGTTGGGGCTCAGCGTGCGGGCCTACAACTGCCTCAAGAGGGCCGGCATCACCAAGGTGGGGCAGATCCTACAGCGCCTCCAGAAGGGGAAGGATGAACTTCTGAGCATCCGGAACTTCGGCGAGAAATCGCTGGAGGAACTGCTGGAGAAACTGGAGGCGAAGGGCTTCCTGGAGGGCGTGGAGATCCCCTCGGGCGACGAGAAGTAGGCCGCCCTCAGGGGAGTTGGTGTGGGGGAGTTGAGCAGGTATGCGACATAGAGTGGCAGGCAAGAAACTGAGCCGCTCCACAGGGCACCGGAAGGCCCTGCGGAAGAACTTGATGAAGGCGCTCTTCATCCACGGGCGCATCAGGACCACAGAGGCCAAGGCGCGGGCCATCCGGCCCGAGGCGGAAAAGTTGATCACGTTGGCCAAGCGAGGACTCGCCGACGCCTCGTACGGCGTGCACGCGCGGCGCCTGGCCGCAGCCCGCCTGAGCGACAAGCAGGCGGCCAAGGTCCTGTTTGACCAGGTGGCGCCCAAGTATGCCGAACGCCCAGGGGGCTACACCCGCATGCTCAAGTTGGGGCAGCGCCAGGGCGACGGCGCGGAGATGGTCATCCTGGAGTTGGTCTAGGTCCTGCGGGGGAAAGGTGGGCATGGCCGCCTGCACGGGCCCGGGAGCCGGGCCGGCTGGGTCGGAGCCCCAGGGGGAGAAGGGGTCCGTCCGCCGGGTGAAGGCGGTGATCGCGTACGAGGGGACGGACTTCCTGGGGTTTCAGAGGCAGGCCCAGGGGCCGACAGTGCAGGGGGTGCTGGAGGAGGTTCTGGCGGAGATCGCAGGGCACGGCGTGCGCGTGTTGGGGGCTGGCCGGACGGATGCCGGCGTCCACGCCGAAGGGCAGGTGGTGGCCTTTGACCTGGCCTGGCGCCATTCCCTGGACGACCTGCGGAACGCGCTGAACGCCCTCCTGCCGCGGAGCATCGCCGTGCTGGAGGTGGCTTGGGCACCGGAGGGGTTCCACCCCCGGTTTGACGCCGTGAGCCGGACCTACCGCTACCGGGTCTTCAACCGGCCGGTGCGCAGCCCCTTTGAGGAGCGGTTCGCGTGGCACGTGCCAGAGCCGCTGGACGTGGAGCGGATGAACCTGGCGGCGGCGCTCTTTGTGGGGGTGCACGATTTCGCCTCCTTCGGCCAGCCGACCCAGGGCGAGGCCACGGTGCGGGAGGTCTACCGGGCGCGCTGGGAGCGCCGAGGGGACCTGGTCCTCTTTGAGGTGGAGGCCAACGGGTTCCTGCGGGGGATGGTGCGCAGCCTGGTGGGGACGCTGGTGGACGTGGGCCGGGGGCGGCTTGTGCCGGCGGACGTGGAGCGGATCCTGCAGGCCCGCGACCGGAGCGCAGCGAGCGCGACGGCTCCGCCCCAGGGGCTCTTCCTGGTCCACGTGCGGTATCCGTAGGTTGGGATGGCGGCTTGGGGCTGGCCGGGGCGGGAAGTTTTGGGAGAAGGAGTTGAGCGGCTGTGAGGACATATGCGGTCAAGGCTTCGGAAATTGAACGGCGGTGGTACGTGGTGGATGCCCGGGGCAAGACCCTGGGGCGTCTGGCTTCGGAGATCGCCAAGGTCCTGATGGGGAAGCACAAGCCCTATTATTCTCCGCACCTGGACTGCGGG
>DAOTYM010000147.1:0-6119 GCA_034434775.1 Anaerolineae bacterium
GGTTGCTCCATACGGAGTTGCAGGCCTTTGCCGTGCCCAGGGCGTAGTCCACGGGTGGAAACCGCGGTGGCTTTTGCCAAGAGCGGTTACTTGTGTTATGCTTTCCGGAATGCTGCACAGACCATAGGGAGCAGCCCGGTGAGTCAGGGCTGCGGGGAGTGGGTTTCATCATGAGGCATTGGACGCGGATTGGACGGGCACTGGCTGTGGCCAGCCTGGCGGCGGTCCTGTTGGGGGTTCTGGGGGGCACGGCTGGGCGGGTGGCCGCGGACGACGACCCGGGGAGCGGCGCTGCAGGGCAGGCGACGGATGTGGGGACCCTGGCCGTGCCGGCCAGCGGGTTCCCCGGCATCTACCTGGCGGGCGACGCCGAGAACTACGACAAGGAAACCTACCACCTGGACGGCGGGATGCGGACCTTCTACTGGGCCATGCTGGAGCCCAACAAGGGGGACTACCGCTGGTACCACGTGGACGACTGGCTGGCGGCCGAGGCCGCAAAGGGGAAGAAGGCGGCCATCACCTTCAGCACCTACAACGGGCGGCTGGCCGGTGGCATCGCCGTGCCGTCGTGGGTCTGGGCCGAGGCCCCTACGGCGGTGGTCAACATTGGGCCGTGCGACCCGGGCCAGTGGGGCTGCTCGCCAGATGGGATCTGGCGCGTCCCACGCTACTGGCACTCGGCCTACCAGGACCGCTACCGGACCTTCATCAACGCCTTCGCCGCCCGCTACCGGGATGACCCGCGCATCGCCTGGATCGGCATCGGCGTGGGCATCTACGGGGAGACCAAGCCGTGCGACACCGACGACATCCCGGCCCTCAAGAGCGCAGGCTTGGACTCCTTGACCTGGGTCAGCGCGGTCAACGCCATCACGCAGATCTACATAGACGCGTTCAGCGTGGGGGGGCAACTGCGCAAGCCGCTGCTCTTGCAGGCGGCTCCTTTCTTTGATGCCCAGTGGGAGCGGCCCCTCTTCCGCCTGTATGCGATACAGCGGGGCGTGGGCATCTCGGCCAACGGCCTCTTCGCCGACTGGAACAACAGCACCTACACGTGCCCCAACGTGCCCTCGGGCACCTGCCCGCGCTACACCGATTGCATGGCGAACCAGGAGAACTGCGCCGGGTACTTTGACCAGATCATCCACTACAGCAACACCGTCCCCATCGCCTTTGAGACCTACGACTACATGATCCCCACTGTGACGGACGTCTACTGGGGCCTCATCAACGGCCTGGACAAGCACGTGGACTATTTCCGCCTCGCCCCAGACCTCTTCATGAACACGACGACCAAAGCGCCCCGGCCGGAGAACCTCGCCCTCATTGACTGGGCGCGGAAATGGGTGGGGGTGACCAAGGAGACGACGCCCAGCGTGTGGGTGGCCCTGCGGGAGCACCGAGAACCCTATTACGGCACGAGTTACTGTCCCGAGAAGGGGAACTACGACTTCTGGCTCTACCAGAACGACAACATCCCCGGCGGGCGGACGGTCCCGGAGATCGGGCAGGCGAACACCTGCATTGACGCGAACGGCAACCGGGGGGTTGCCTGCACCTATCCGGCGGTGAACACGGCGCTGGGCTCGGCCAAGGAGTCGTGGGTCACCCGGCGCACGGACCAGAACACGGGCAACCCCTACATGTGGTTCAACGTGGACAACGGCTACATCTACAACCAGACGGTGCCAGTGACCATCACCGTGACCTACTTTGACTACGGCACCGACACCTGGCAGTTGGACTACGACTCCACATCCGGCCTGAAGACGGCCTACCCCTTGGGGTCCAGCGTGCCCTACGTGCAGAAGACGAACAGCCGCACGTGGAAGCAGGCGGTCTTCGTCCTGAGCGACATCCGCTTCAACGACAGCCTGGCCGGGAACCCCACCACCTACCCGGCCGACTTCCGCCTCAACTGCCGCGGCGATGGCAACGAGTGGGTCCACTTCGTGGAGGTGGCCAAGCGGGCCGCGGCGCCGGCGGTGGAGATCTCCCTCCACTACGGCTGGAACCTGATCTCGCTGCCGGTGAACCCCAGCACGCCCTACACGGCCCAGAGCCTCCTGAACGAGATCAACGCCCAGGGCGGGAGCGCGGTGGAGGTGGACCGCTGGCTGCCCACCGCCGACTGGGGGGCCTACATCCTGGGCGGGCCCTTCCCGGACTTCCCCATTGAGTTGGGCAAGGGGTACTTCGTCAAATGCAACGCCCCCAGCACGTGGCGGGTGACTGGGGAGCCGGTCACCACACCGGTGCCCATCTCCTTCAGCGCGGGGTGGAACCTCATCGCCATCCCCAGTTCCGATTCCTACACGGCGTGGACCCTCTTTGACGCCATCAACGCCCAGGGCGGCAGCGCGCAGGAGATTGACCGCTGGTACAACGGCGGGTGGGATATCACCCTGAACTTCCCGCGCTTCAACAACTTCCCCATTGAGAAAGGGAAGGCGTACTTCGTGAAGTGCGCAGGTTCCAGCACCTTCACCCCGTAGGCCGGGGGCAGCACGAGAGGAAGGGGCGGCGAAGATGGAACGGAGAAGGTCGGCACTGGCCCTGGGAAGCATGCTTGTGGTCGCGCTGGCGCTCCTCCTGGCGGGGGCCTGGACCAGGGGCGAGGCTTCGGCAAGCCTGGCCCCGGTCATCTCCGATATCCGCGTGAGCAACGTGCGCGATATCTACTTCGTCGTGTCGTGGGTCACGGACGAGCCCTCCACGGGCGAGGTGCGCTACGGCACAAGCCCCTCCCTGGGCCTGGTGGCCAACGACGTGCGCGGCGCAGGGCACACGGGCTACACCCACTACGTCGCCGTAACGGGTCTTGCGCCGTCCACCCTCTACTACTTTGACGTGGTGAGCGGCGCCACGGTGGACAACAACGGCGGCGCGCACTACCAGGTGACCACCGGCCCCACCCTCTCGCCGCCCACCTCCGACGCGGCCTGGGGCCTGGTCTACCAGAGCGATGGGGTGACCTTCGCCCAAGGAGCCATTGTCTACATCCGCGTGCGGGACAACAACGGGGTCGGCAGCCCGGGACAGTCGGCCCTGATGTCGGCCCTGGTGGCCGACTCTGGCTACTGGTTCGCCAACCTGCGCAGCGCCCGCACGCAGGACCTGGGGAGTTACTTTGACTATTCCCCGAGCGGGGACCAGGTGGTGCTGGAGGCCCAGGGCGGGAACATGGGCCAGGCCACTTTGACCGTGGACACGGCCAACGACGCGCCCGCGCCGGCCATGGTCCTGGTACAGCCCACGCCAACCCCCACCCTCTCGCCCACGCCCTCTTCCACGGCGACGCCAACGGAGACGCCTACCGTCACGGCCACACCGACCGTGACTCTGACGCCGACGCCAACCCTGACGGGCACGCCGCCCACCTCCACGCCCACCCCTACGGAAACCCAGACGCCCACTCCCACCCTGACCCCCACCTTCACCCAGACGCCGACGCCCAGCGTCACGCCCACGCCCACCCACACGCCCTTGCCTCAGACGGTCACCATCCGGGGGGCCTCAGACGACACCTTCCTCTACCAGTACGACCCAGACGTGAACTACGGTGCCTGGTGGCGGATGACCATGCGGGCCGGCGGGGCCAAGCGGCCGATCCTGCGCTTTGACCTGAGCAGCATCCCCGTGGGGGCACAGGTGATCTCGGCCACCATGCGCCTCTTCACCAACGAGACGCAGGACCCGGCCGGCCGCAGCACCACGGTGGATGTGTACAGGGTCCTGCGGCCCTGGACGGAGATGGGCGCCACCTGGAACCAGGCCAACACGGGCGTCCCCTGGGAACTGGCCGGGTGCAACGGCCCGGCGGACCGAGAACAGACCTCGGCTGCCACCGTGACGGTGAACGCGCCCAACGCGGCGTACGACTTCAACATCACCCCCCTGGTGCGGGAGTGGGTGCTGAACCCGGCCACCAACCACGGCGTCCTCCTCATCGCCAGCGGCGGCACGGTGACCTACGAGTTCTACTCCACCGAGTGGAGCAACCCCCTGGTCTACCCGACCCTCATCGTCACCTACCTGCCGCCGGCGCCCACGCCGACGCCCACCTGGACCACGACGCCAGCGACAGCCACTGCCACCCCCACGCCAACGCCCACGGCCTCGGCCACGCCGCCCTGGCAGACGGTGACCCTCTACGAGGTGGACGACAGTTACCTCTACCAGTACGACCCAGATGTGAACTACGGGAACTGGTGGTACATGGCCCTGCGGGCTGGCGGGGCCAAGCGGCCCATCTTGCGCTTTGACCTGAGCAGCATCCCTGCAGGGGCGACCATCGCCTCGGCCACCCTGCACCTGCACACCACGGGGCTCCAGGACCCGGCCGACCGGAGCACCACCGTCTCCGTCTACAAGGTCCTGCGGCTGTGGAACGAACTCCAGGTCACCTGGAACCGCGCCTCGGCCGCCGACCCGTGGCAATTGGCTGGCTGCAACGGCCCGGCAGACCGGGAACTGGAGGCCGCGGCCACCTTCGTGGTGGACCGGCCGAACAAAGCCTACCACGTGGACGTGACGGGCCTGGTCCAGGGGTGGGTGAACGCGCCGACGGAGAACTACGGGGTCCTCCTGGTGGCCTCGGGCCCCACGGTGTCCTACGAGTTCTACACCGGCGAGTGGTACAACGTGCCGGAGAGGCCCTCCCTGACGGTGACCTACGCCGTGGCCCCCGTGGGCACGGCGACGCCCACGCCCACTGCCACGGCGACCGGCCCTGTCGCGGGGACGCCCACCCCCACGGCCACCCCCGTGACGCAGGTGGCGGTCGTGCGGTCGGTGGCCGATACCTACCTGTACGAGTACGACCCAGACGTGAACTACGGCCCCTGGTGGTACATGACCATCCGCGCCTCGGGGTCCAAGCGGCCGCTCCTGCGCTTTGACCTGAGCAGCATCCCCTCCGACGCGGTGGTTGTCTCGGCCACGCTCCGCCTCCACACCACGGAACTGCAGGACCCGCCGGACCGCGCCCTGACGGTGGACCTCTACCAGGTGCGGCGGCCCTGGGCCGAGATGGAGGCCACCTGGCGCAACGCCACGGCCTCCACCCCGTGGGCCCAGGGCGGCTGCAACGGCGTGGGCGACCGGGACTTCACCGCGGTGGCCCGCGGCACGGTGGATAAGCCCAACGCTTCGTACGACTTTGACGTGACCGGGGCCGCGCAGGAGTGGGTGGCCAACCCCACAAGCAACCACGGCCTGCTCCTCATCGGCAGCGGGGCGACCGTGAGTTACGCCTTCTACACCCGGGAGTGGTACGCGCCGGACAAGCACCCGTCGCTCACGGTGCGCTACTACATCCCCTCGGCGACCCCCACGCCGACGGTCACGGGGACGGTGCCCACGCCTACGCCGACGCCCACCGGGTGGACCCCTACGCCCACGCCCACCGTGCGGCCAGTGCCCACGTCGGTCGTTTTCCGCAACGCCGAGGATTCGTTCCTCTACCAGGACCTGCCGGACAGCAACTACGGCAACCTCTGGTACCTGAGCCTGCGGGGGACGGGCTCCCGGCGGCCCATCCTGCGCTTCAACCTGACGGCCATCCCCACCCACGCCATCGTGACCCGCGCCACGCTGCGCCTGCGGGCCACGGACACGCAGGACCCGCCGGACCGGTCCACCACCGTCAGGCCCTACGCTGTGTCCCGCGCGTGGAACGAACTGGAGGTCACCTGGAGGGCGGCCACCGCGAGCACCCTCTGGGAGGTCCCCGGGTGCGATGGGGCGACGGACCGCTCCGGTACGCCGCTGGACGCGGTGGTCGTCTCCGCGCCCAACCGCTACTACGAGTTTGACGTGACCGCGGCCGCCCAGGAGTGGGTGCGCAACCCCTCGGGGAACCAGGGGGTTCTGCTCCTAGCGCAGGACATGGCCGTGACCTACGCCTTCTACTCTTCTGAGTGGCCCCTCGCCGACTACCAGCCGCAGTTGACGGTGCAGTACTACCTGCCGCCTCCCACGCCCACGCCGACGCCCACGTCCACACCCACGGCGACGCCCACGGCCACGCCGCCGTGGACCCCCACGCCCACGTCCACGCCCACACCGACGCCCACCTCCACGCCCACCTGGACGCCGACGCCGACCACGGGGGA
>DAOTYM010000148.1:0-2182 GCA_034434775.1 Anaerolineae bacterium
CGGAAGAGAGCCAGGGCCACCGAGAGGATGAGGGCCACCACCGCCGCGTTCACCCCCCGCAGGAAGGCCTGGGCCACCGGCGAACGGCGCAGGTGCGGGATCCACGGCCCCACCAGGGCGACGATGCAGAACGAGGGCAGGAACACGGCGCAGGTGGAGACCACCGCGCCCGGCCACCCAGCCACCAGGTAGCCGATGAAGGTGGCCGAGGAGAGGACCGGTCCGGGCGTCATCTGGCCCGCGGCGATGGCGTCCAGCAACTGCTGGTGGGTCAGCCAGCCGTAGCGGGAGACGACATCCCGCTGGATGAAGGCGAAGAGGACCATGCCGCTCCCGAAGAGGAGCGCGCCAACCTTGAGGAAGAAAAGCCCCAACCGGACCAGGCGCTCGTCCCCCAAGTTCAGCCGCGAGGCCAGGGGAAGGACGGAAGGGCTCCACACCAGGGCCAACCCCACGAACTGCAACCAGGATGGAGGCGCGTAGAGGAGGCTGCCCGCCACGCCCGCCCCCAGGAGCACCACCACCTCGTGCACGTCCAGCAGGGCGGCGGCCAGGGAGAGCCCCGCCAAGGCCAGGGCGCGCCAGTCCCGGAGGGCGGCACGGCCCAGGCGGTAAGTGGCGCTGAGGATGATGGCCATCACCGCCGGGTAGATGCCGTAGAAGAGCGCCGCCACCTGCGGCAACCCGCCGAAGCGGACGTAGGACCAGGCCACGGCCAGGCTGGCCAGGAACCCTGGCAAGATGAAGGACGCGCCCCCCGCCACCAGCCCGGCCCAGCCGGCATGGACAAAGCCGATGTGGCTGGCCATCTCCACCGCGTTGGGGCCAGGCACCAAGTTGGTGGCCGCCAGGAGGTCCAGGAAGTGCTCGCGGCCCAGCCATCGCCGTTTGTGCACCGTCTCCTGCTCCATGAGGGCGATGTGGGCCGCCGGGCCCCCGAAGGAGATGGCCCCCAACTTGAGGAAGAGGGCTGCCACTTCCCAAACCCGGTGTCGCTGAGGATCGGACTGCACGGAATCCCACCTCCTCGTTTCCGACCCCACCCCCGAACCTCCTCCCCGTGCCACGCTGGGGGAGGGGTTCCTGGCCGCCTCGCCCAAAATTGCCATGGCGCAAGGACTTTGCCCCTCACTCCAAGGGGCGCCCCCTACGGGGCCCAAGGGGTAATGACGATGGGCACGCCGGCCGGGTTCCAGGCTTTGAGCCAACGGGCATCTTCGGGGTGGATGCGGATGCAGCCGTGGGACGACGGGTGCTTCCCCAGTGCTTCCTCTCCTACGTAGAGGCGCGTCCCTGCCTCCAACGTGTAGGGGAGGCTGTGGATGAGGATGTTCCCCCCGTACTGGAAAAGGAACCAGGCGTCATCCGCGTACAGGCCATCGGCGAAGAAGGTGCCCCAGTACTCGCCCACGGTCCCGCTCCAGGCCGGGGTCTGGGAAAGGCCAGGGATGCCGGTGCTGCATGGGATGGCCCTCACCAGGACGCCATCCTCGTAGACCTGCAGTTGCTGGATGCCCTGGTCCACGAGGAGGAAGCGCCCCTCGTCCGGCACGAGCCCTGTGCGGCGCTCCTTGACCACCGAAGGCAGGTAGAGTTGAGGCCTCGGGAGGGGGGAAGCCGCGGGAGTCTCCACAGGCGAAGGGACCGTGGGAGTGGGCTGCGCCGTGGGGGTGAAGGTGGGCCAGGGCGTCCGCGTGGGCGGGGGAGGCAGAGCGCGGGGGCTGCAGCCCAGGAGCAAGAGGGCGCCCAGCGCCAGCGCAGTGACGAGGGCCCCAAGCGCGCCGCTGAAATGCCACCGAACCGGGCTCATCCTCGCTCCTGCTTCCGCACCTCCTGGGCCAGGGCCTCCTGGAAGCGTTCCGCAGGGGCCGCCCGGACCTCCACTCCCGCATCGGCGAACACGGACTTCAGCCACTCGCCTCTCATCACCGGTCGTCCAGGTGCTCCTTCACTCTCTCCCACATCCGCCGCAGTTCCCAGGCCACTGGCCCCTCGGCGTAGGCCGTGACCGGCTGCCCCTGCACCATGGCCTCCGTGACCATTATATCAAAAGGAATTTCCCCCACCAAAGGGAGGCCCTCGGCCAGGCAGAAGGCTTCCACCTCCTGGGCGCGGACCGGGTTCAGGTCGGCCTTGTTCAGGCAGACCAGCACCGGCACGCCGAAATGGCGCGCTGTGCCCA